>JAZSOQ010000106.1:0-7432 GCA_045537015.1 Eubacteriales bacterium | reverse complement strand
CCTCATTCACCGCTCCTCGCGGTCCCCTTTCCCCGCTGGGGAACGCTTAAGGGTGCGTTCAAACTCCTTCGATCTTCAGCGAACATCGGATATTGCTTTAATTTTGTTTGGGCAGATTGGTATATTTTTATTTAGATTATTCCGCACTCGTAATGGATTTTTTGCAAACTTTTTCAATAAAATATTCCAATTTGATATGCAAAATTATATTGCTAAATCGTCTTCGCTGAATAGTTAGCGATTATCGCTCAACCCTTAGCGTTCCCCAGCGGGGAAAGGGGACCGCGAGGAGCGGTGAATGAGGAGAGCACCGGGGAAAGCTATGTTCGCACTTGTTTTGAGGGGATTTTCTTAAGTTGACAGCCTTGCCGCAAGCGGGAGGCTTTGATCTGTTTATTTTTGTTTCGGCTTCTTGATCCTTGTAAGCTGCTTATGCATCTTGAGGAGTTCTTCCTTTGTGAAGGAAATATCCATCATGCCCATCATAGAGGAAAGACGGAGAACGCTGAAACCGCCGAGCATATCCATAATTCCGCCCATAGCGCCGCCCTTGAGGTCGACATCAAAGCCGCCCGACTTCTTCTCGCTCTTCTGTCCCTTCTTCTTTGCATCCATCTTCTTCTTGAGCGTAAGGCCAAGACGGATGAACCAGAGCTTACCGCGCTTCGACTGCATAATATCCGAGATCTTGTCGTTGATCGAGAATCTGCCCTCGATCTCAACAACGTCGAACCAGTTGAGGACCGCGCCGACTTCCTTGAGAACGTAGTCCATGTTTCTCTCGCTGACCTTGCGGATCTTGCCCTCGTCGGTGAGACTGCCTGCCTTAGCTACGATGGTGCTCTCGCCCTCGTTCTTCACGTCGAAATAGAAGAAATGATCGGGAGCGGTCTTCTTGCCAATGCTCTTACCGTTTACGAAGAGCTCAACCTCGGGGAGGTTAGAGTATACCGTAACCTTGGTTACGTCCTCAATGCGGTCGATATATCTCTTCGAGCAAAGGTGAACGAAGGGATCGACCTCGGGGGACACGAGCCATGCCTTGTATGCATAGAAGGAGTCCTTCTTGTACTTTCTGTCCATAGTTACAAGACCCTTGTGGTTCTGTCCGTTCTCGCCGCCCTCTGCACGTGCATCTGCGCCGAAGTCGAACATATTCCAAACGTGGGTCGCCCACATATACTTGCGGGTGAAGAGCTGCTTGATGAGCTCCTCGTGGTAATAGGACTGATATTCCTCGGTGTAGTCACCCTGCTTGGGCTCGGAGGTGTGCCAGTTGAGAGCCTCGCATCCGTACTCGGAGCAGCCGATCGGGATGGTGGGGTGCATTGCGTGGAACTTATCGAACCAGGGGCCGTTCATAGTGGTGTCGCCGCCGTACCAACCGAAATAGTGGTTGTAGGAAACAACATCGGGGATCCGGAGATAGGGATCGTCCATCTTGCACATTGAAACAGCCGCGATGGTGGTCAGACGGGTCTTATCCATCTCGTGGCAGAGGTCGTTGAGGATGCGGTGGTTTTCAAGAAGATCCTCATCCGCGCCGCCGATTCCGATCTCGTTGGAGAGACCCCAGACTACGATCGAGGGATGGTTATAGTTCTGCGAAACGAGCTCCTTCATCTGCGAGATGGTATTCTCGCGTCCTCCGGGCATGTGCTTCGAGATATAGGGGATCTCCGCCCAGATAACGAGACCGCGCTCGTCGCAGAGATCGTAGAAATACTGGTCGTGCTGATAGTGAGCAAGACGGATGGTGGTTGCACCAACCTCGCAAATGAGATCGATATCCTCCTCGTGATGCTCGGGAAGAAGTGCGTTACCTACGCCCCATCTGTCCTGGTGACGGGATACACCGCGGAGAGGATATTCCTCACCGTTGAGGATAAAGCCGTTGTCGGGATCGATCTTGAAGGTACGGCAACCGAAGCGGCTGCAAACGTTATCGATAACGGTCACGCCCTCGACGATCTCAGCCTCACAGCAATAGAGGTAGGGATCCTTGCGGCCGTTCCAGAGGTGAACGTTCTTGATCTCAAGGCTTACCTTTGTCTCGGTGCACTCTGCCTTTGCGATCTCGTTTTCTTCCTTGTCATAGATGGTGTAAACGATCTTCTGCCCCTCGGCGAGATCCTTGACGTATACCTCGACCTCAACCTTAGCATCCTTGCCCTCGATTGCGGGAGTGATCTTGATGCCGGGTGCGCCGTAGTAATCAAGGTCGAAATGCGCACGGTTTACGCAAACAAGGTTTACGTTACGGTAAAGACCGCCGTAGAAGGTGAAGTCCGCCATCTGGGGGTAAACAGTTTCGTTGGGAGCGTTATCAACAACAACGGCGATCTCTGTCGCATCGGTGATCTCCTCTGTGATGTTTACTCTCCAGGTCGAATAACCGCCGTCGTGGTGCGCCAGCTTCTTGCCGCCTACGTAAACGTCAGCGGAGGAATTCGCGCCGCGGAATTCGAGATAATAAAGGTCAGCCTCGGGGAGTGAGGACTTCTCAAGAGTCTTCTTGTAGAGGCAGGAGCCTCTGAAATAGTCGTTGCCGCCGTCAAAACCGTCTTCGGCGTTCCAGGTGTGGGGAAGGCTGATCTTTTCGCCTTCGGGGAGAGAGATGTCGGTCGTGTTCTTGCAGAACAGCCAATCCGAATTAAGATTTACAATGTTTCTCACGGTAATTCTCCTGATTTATAAATGCAAAATGATTATACTAAATAATTGTGAATTCAAAATAAACGCAAAGATAATTTCGGTGTCCGGCTCCTCGGAGCGGACACCGAAATATTTAAGACAATCACTCTGCGCTTCTTCTTGCCTCGAGATCTGCGTTCATCTTTGCAAGGGTCTTCTTGTCAAGGTTGTAAACAAGACCGAGACCTACAAACTGCATGATAGCGGAAACGAGGAAGAGTGCTGCTACAAGGTAGCGGAGGTTGACTGCTACGTCCCAGGAAAGGAGAGTAACGTCGATGAATGCCTCGCCGGTTACGGGGTCAACGGCATTGTTTACGTAACCGAGTGTGCTCATAATAACAAGTGCCACTGCGGGACCAACACCCTGAGCGAGCTTACGGAAGAAGGAGTGGAGCGAGTAAACAATGCCCTCTTCTCTCTTGCCGGTCTTCCACTCGTTGTAGTCGATCGCATCGCCCATCATTGCCCAGGATACGGTGGAGTAGATACCGAGACCGAGGCTGTATACGAGCTGGCAAAGGATGTAGATCAAGAGATCCATGCCGGTGTTATCGGGAGTAACGATAAAGAGTCCGCAAGCGCCGATGATCGAGCAGATAGCACCGACAACAGAAAGCTCCTTCTTACCGAACTTTGTAACCATCTTTCTTGCAAGAGGTGTGAAGAGAAGGATCGGTATCATTGCAAAGAGCTGAACAACGCCGGAAATTTCGGTGTTCTTGAAGTAGATCTGAAATACAACGGAAACCGCGGTGGTTGCACCCTGCATACCGATGAACATACCCATAGCGGCAAGAGTTGCGCCGACTGCGGGACGGTTGGTGCAGAAGTTGCCCATTGCCTTGAGAACGTTGAACTTTTCGCGCTCTTCGCTGACCTTGATCTCGGTATCAACACGAACCTCGGTGGTCTTGATCATGAACTGGAAGCAGATGAATCCGAGAACGCCCATGATGAGAGCTGCGAGGAATACGCGGGGACCGTTGAGGGACTCGTCCTCGTTATAAATGATGAAGGGAAGGATGACCATGGGGAGCATGTTACCAACCATGGAACCGATGGAACGCCAAGCGGAGAGGGAAGCACGGTCAGCAGGCTCATTGGAGATAAGCGAAAGGAGCGAGCCGTAGGGTACGTTTGCAACGGTGTAGAAAGCGTCCCAGATTACGTAGCCGGCGATAAAGATGATGATCTTAGCCCAGGTAGGAGCGCCGGGGAAAGGCAGGAAGCAGCAAGCTCCGCCAACAATAAGGCCGATCGAGCCGACCCAGATATACTGAAGGAATTTGTTTCTCTTGTAGGTGCGTCTGTCCGAGTCAACTATCGAACCGATCAGCGGGTCGTTGATCGCGTCCCAAACCTGAACAACTACGAGAAGGAGGGAGTACCATAGTCCAAGACCCATTACCTGAGTCCAGAAGGCAGCCATTGTGCCCTTGAGCGCAAAGCTCATATTGCATCCAAGGTCGCCGGCAGCGTATGACACGCTGTCGAGTATGCCAAACTTGCGCTTTCCGTTAGCATCAAGCTTCGGCTTTTTTTGCTTTTTCATTTTGAAAAATCCTCTTTCTGATTTTTTGGAAGTTGCCGCGACGTTTTTTTGACGGCAAAATCCCTTATTTTAAGTATAAAGGATTTTCGAAAACTTCGGGAGTGTTTTTTTCATCTGTTTTTGTATTTTTTTAATGATATTGAATTTTTTATGTTGTAATTGCTTAAAAGTTATGTTATAATAATACTGCATATTTGGATTATTTGTTCATATCCACTCTTCTCCGCGATCCAAAATGATCTATGAAAGAGGCGTAAACATGTATAATGCAAGCGAACTGAGGTTTCTGCGTGAGGCTTTCGGAAAATGCAGAGTGCAAATCTCTCTCCACAACACGCAAGAACCAATATCTGCTATCGCCAACGAGCAATTCCGCTCGATAATAACGATTCCGCAAACAAACAAGACCACAATCGCGGAATTCATCGGCGATATGCAGGAACAGACACTTTATAAAACGACCAACCGCTTTTCCCTTTGCTATAACTACCTTTCGCTGACTGTCGACGGAGAGCCCGCGATACTGATCGTCGGGCCCTATCTCTCCGCGCCGCTCTCTTCGGCGGACATACTCGAGATAGCCGAAAAGAACGGAATACCCGTCGGGTCGCTCAAATACGTCAACGAATTCTATGCGGGCATACCCGTCATAGCTCCCGACGATCATATCTTCATTTTCCTTAACACCTTCTGCGAGCATCTTTGGGACACCCTCTCATTCTCCATTGTTGACCTTACCGAGGATTACGATTCACAACTGATTCCCGTCATCAACGAAAACGACAGGCAGGATGATTTTGATTCCCTCTTGATGAATATGAAGCTTATGGAAAAGCGATACAGCTTTGAAAATGAGATAATGGAAGCGGTCACACAGGGGCAGATACACAAGGAAGCCCAACTTTTCTCCGCGTTTTCGGACAGTCATTTTGAAAAGCGCGTGTCCGATCCTCTGCGGAATGCAAAGAATTACTCGATAATTATGAACACCCTTCTGCGAAAGGCGGCGGAAAAGGGCGGCGTGCATCCGATGTACCTTGACAGCCTTTCGTCCTCTTTTGCGGTAAGGATCGAAGCGCTTCCCTCACTCAACGATCATTTTGAGTTTATGCTTGAAATGTTCCGCGCCTATTGCAGACTCGTCCGCAAGCACACGATGCAGGGGCTTTCGCCGATAGTCAGGAAAGCGGTCCTTATGATCGACGCCGATCTTTCGGCAAATCTCTCGCTTGCCACTCTTGCCGAGGCGCAAAACGTCAGCTCGGGGTATCTGGCAACGATCTTCAAGAAGGAAACCGACAAGACGGTTTCGGAATATATCCGAGAAAAGCGCGTGGGGCAGGCCAAGCATCTGCTCTCGACGACGAATCTGCAGGTCCAGACCATCGCGCTCCATTGCGGGATCATGGACGTGCAGTATTTCACCAAGCTATTCAAAAAAGAAACGGGCAAGACCCCGAAGGAATACCGCGAATATATCAAAAATAATCAAAACCTATAGGAGGATGCAAAGTGACTCGATTTTTAACCGAAGACTTTCTTCTGACAACCGAAACGGCGAAAGTGCTCTATCATAAATACGCCTCCGATGCGCCGATCATCGACTACCATTGCCACGTCTCACCCAAGGAGATATGGGAGGACAAGCGTTTTGCCGACATCACCGAGATATGGCTCGGCGGCGACCATTACAAGTGGCGTCTGATGCGCTCAAACGGCGTTCCCGAACACTACATCACCGGCGATGCACCCGCTTACGAAAAATTCCTCAAATTCGCCGAGGCACTTCCGAAGGCTATCGGCAACCCCATGTACCATTGGTGCCATCTTGAGCTGAAGCGTTATTTCGGCTACGACGGAATTCTGAACGCCGAGACCGCGCCCGAGGTTTGGGAGCTTTGCAACAAAAAGCTCGCCGAGGCAAATATGAGCGCGCGCGGAATCATCAGGCAGAGCGGCGTTGCCTTCATCGGCACCACCGACGATCCCATCGACAGTCTTGAATATCACAAGCTGATCGCGGCTGACGAGTCCTTCGACACCGTCGTCGCTCCCTCCTTCCGCCCCGACAAGGCGCTGAATATCGACAAAGCCGGCTGGCTCGACTATATCGGCAAGCTTTCCGAAGTCTGCGGATATGAGATCAATTCCGTAAGCACTCTCAAAAAGGCTCTTTCGGACAGAATAGATTATTTCGCATCCTGCGGATGCAAGGCGAGCGACCACGGACTTGACTTTATGGTTTACGCAGAAGCTTCGGACGATGAGCTTGAAGCAGTTCTTGCAAGAGGACTTGCGAGTGAGATAGTGCCTTCTGACGAAGCAGAAGCATTCAAGACTTCCCTTCTCGTTCATTGCGCGAAGGAATACGTCCGCACGGGTATGGCAATGCAGCTTCACTACAACTGCCTGCGCAACCCGAACTCTGCAATGTTCGCAAAGATAGGACCCGATACGGGCTTTGACTGCATCGGTCCGAACGACGGCTGCCGCAAGCTTTCAATGCTCCTTGACAGACTTTACCGCGAGGAAAGCCTGCCCAGAACGATCATTTACAGCCTTGACGCCTCCGACAACGCCTTCATCGACACCATCATCGGCGCATTCCAGGGCACAGAGGTTCCCGGCAAGCTCCAGCACGGCAGCGCTTGGTGGTTTAACGACAACAAGCAGGGAATGAAGGATCAACTCATCAGCCTTGCCAACCTTTCCATCCTCGGCAACTTCGTCGGAATGCTGACCGACTCGCGCTCCTTCCTTTCCTACACCCGCCACGAATACTTCCGCCGCATCCTTTGCGCCCTCATCGGCGAATGGGTCGAGGGCGGCGAATATCCGAACGACGAAAAAGCGCTCGGCGAGATCGTTCGCGGCATCTGCTACGAAAACGCAAAAAGATATTTTAATATGTAAAATATACGGAGGTAATAAATTATGCCAATGCAAATGACATTCCGCTGGTACGGCGAGGGCAACGACAAGATCAAGCTCTCGGATATCAAGCAGATCCCCGGAGTTACCGGTATCGTCTGGGCACTCCATCACAAGATGCCCGGTGAGATCTGGGAAATCGACGAGATCGCCGAGGTCAAGCGTCAGCTCGACGAATACGGCTTCAATATGGACGTCGTTGAGTCCGTCAACGTTCACGACGACATCAAGATCGGTCTCCCCACCCGCGAC
>JAZSOQ010000117.1:0-7166 GCA_045537015.1 Eubacteriales bacterium | reverse complement strand
TGCCTGCGGCAAAATGAAGGAAGATTTTCGCCGAGGCGAAAATCGAATTAAAATAATCCTCATCCATTGCTCAAAGTAAAGGATGAGGATTATTTTTATAATTATAATTACTTTTCGAGCTTTATGCGAGAAAAGTTTCCTTTCATTTTGCCGCAGGCAAACTATCATTCCGCGAAGCGGACTATCATTCGCCCGCAGGGCGATCATCATTCGCCCGCAGGGCGATCATCATTCGACCGAAGGGAGATCATTATTCCCTCACCCTTGCGGCAATACCGCCTCTACCTTTTCCTCAAAAAACTCCTTCGCGAGTCCCTTTTTTGACACGGGCTCATCATTTGCGTAAAGATGTGAGGTATCACCCATCTGCATACATTTGAAGAAAACCTCGCCCTTGACTCGCTCCTCGGTTACAAGGGTAGTCACAGACGATGCGGGCATGAAGAAGCTCTGCCAGAGCATGGGAAGTGCAACACCGGAAAGATGCGAGATGAGCGCCATTCCGAGACCGAAGTGGCAGAAAAATGCGATAGTTGTATCGGGACTTCGCTCCGTGCGGTAAAAGAATCCGTCCTTTTTATATCCATAACCTTCAAGAAGCGCGTCGAATTCCTTGATAGTTTCTTGCCAGATCTCCTCGACGTTGCCCGAGCTCATAAGCTCGTTTTCGAGCCACTTGTCCTTGTCGAACATTTCGGGATGATCGTTCCAGAAGCGGGGCTTCATATTCCATGCGCAACGGTTCTTCTGCTTTTCCTCGTCCCACACTCTTCCGCGGAATTCGTGGAGCCAATCGAGAGTCTGCGCCGATTTGCCCGTCAATTCGAGATAAGGCTGTGCCGTGTGCTGTGCGCGTCCCATTGGGGAAACGTAAACGTCGCTTATCGGAAGCTTTGCAAGTCTTTCTGCGAGCATATGCGCCTCGCGCCAGCCTTTTTCGGTTATGGTATTATTCTCGTAATCGGGTTCCGCATGGCGGATTATTAATATCTTCATGTTTTCCTCTCCCCATATAACTTTTTCGCGCCTTAATTATATAATATTTTTTTCGTTTTTTCAAGCACATTGCGCATTTTCGGCGTAAAATTCGGATAATTTACCGCAATTATTACCATTTACGCCAAAAGAAAAATATGGTATAATAATGATATAAAAATATTGCAAACGGAGGTAAACCTTATGAAAAAAATAATTGCGCTTCTTATTGCTCTTTTTATGCTTCTTCCCACAGTCGTCGGATGCGCCGAAAGCGGTGAAGGTAATGACACGACAGATGCTGCGGCAGGCGCGGGGGAAGCAGCCACCACTCTTCCCGTACCCGAGACCGAAAGCCCCTTTGACAAGGATGGTTATCTCAAGGACCGAATTCCCGCTACACTCAACTACGGCGGCGAGACCGTTGACATCTTTTATTGGAGCAACGCAAAGAACGTGGAGTTCACCGCTGAGGACGACGGCGACAGCATAAATTCGTCAATATATTACAGAAACCTTGCAGTCGAGGAAAGACTCGGTGTCACCTTCAACTGGATAGGCGAAAAGGGTGACTACGGTCAGCGCCAGGAGTTCAACAACCTGATCGCAGCCGACCTTTCGGGCGACTGTGTTTATGACATCATTTCCGCATACAGCACCACCATTGCAATGGCGGCAACATACGGCTACGCACTCGATCTGATGGATCACGCAGATAAGCTTGCGCTCGATATGCCCTGGTGGGGCGCGGATCTTACCGATATGGCAACCATCAACGGTAAGCTCTACTTCGCCACCGGCGATATTTCGACCAACTACCTTCTCAGAATGTACGGCACGTTCTTCAACAAGGCACTCATTGAAAACAACAATATGGAAAATCCCTACGATCTTGTTGACAGCGGTGATTGGACAGTTGACAAGTTCATTGAGCTTGCTTCCACTATGAATGGCAGTGCCGCTACGGGCGGCGACATTATTTACGGATTCGTACATGACGACATCACGGTTGAGGCACTCTTCTACGGCTCTGATCTTTGCTTCGTTGACAAGAACAGCGAGGATATGCCCAAGCTTTCGGACAGCTGGAACGGTGACCATGCTCAGACTCTGATAGAAAAGGTATCGGCTTATTGCCGCACAGATTCCGTGCTCGGTGATGCCAAGAACGATGAGAATACTTTTACATCGGGTTCTTCCCTCTTCATTATCTATCCGCTTGACTTTGCTATGAACTATCTCCCCGGCAGCGGAATTGATTTCGGTATCGCTCCCATTCCGAAATACGATAAGGATCAGCAGAATTACTCGACCACTCTTAACTACAAGTATTCGCTTTACATGATCTCCGCAGGCACCGACATTCCCGAGATCGCGGCATATACTCTTGAAGCTCTCGCTTCGGAGGGCTACCGCTCGGTAACTCCCAATCTTTACGAAGTTGCAATGAAGATCAGATACACCACCGACTCGACATCCCAGAGAATGATCGACCATATCAGAGACGGCGTTTCCTTCGAGGTCGGACGTACATTCACTCATATTTTCGACTACGAGACCTACCGTTCCATCAGAAAGGCTCTCGCGGGAACCGCTACCGAAGGCTGGAGCGCGACCGCGGCTACCTTCAGCGTCGTATTTGAAAAACAGCTCAAATCGCTTATCAATGCCGACGCGTTCAAACTGCAATAATCGATTTTCCCGCCCGATTTGTTCGGGCGGGCTTTTTTATTTGCTCTTCAATCTTGACAAAATAATATTTTAATGATATAATATAATGGGATTTTTCGAGGCAAGATCACAGATAAATTTTACCGAAGAAAAAATATAATACATAGACAAGGAGTGAACACAATGGATAATTTGAATGTTTCAAATTCTCCCGTCGCGGCATCACGCTCGACAAAAAGCGTAATGCTCGACATTCTGATCGCGCTCGCTCCCGCAACTGTCGCGGCAATCGTCCTTTTCGGACTCAAAGCCGCCGTCATCATTGCGGTCTGCGTAGGCTCTGCGCTTCTTTCCGAGTTTGTTTTCAATCTGCTCGCTAAGAAAGAACAGACAGTCGGCGATCTCACCGCAGTAGTCACAGGACTTCTGCTCGCGCTTAACCTTTCGACAAATGTAACCATCTGGCAGTGCCTTGTTGGCAGCGTTTTTGCGATCGTTATCGTCAAGTGCGCCTTTGGCGGACTCGGCTACAACATCGTGAATCCCGCCATCGCCGCAAGAGTAATGCTTCTCATCGCCTTCACCGAGGTTGCAGGTGGAGCTATGACAGTCTTCGCCGAGATCGAATCGGGCGCAACTCCCCTTGCCATCCTTGGCGGCGCGGAGGGCACTCTTCCCTCGATGCTCGATATGCTTATCGGTAACCGCGGCGGTGCAATCGGAGAGACCTGTGCTATCGCTCTTCTCCTTGGCGGTGTGTACCTCATCGTCCGCAAGGTCATCACCTGGCATATCCCCGTTATTTACATAGGCGGCGTATTCATTCTCTCGCTCGCATTCGGCGGCGATGTTATGAACGCTCTGTATCACACTCTCGGCGGCGGTCTTATCATCGGTGCGATCTTTATGGCAACCGACCCCGTCACTTCTCCCAAAAAGGGACTCGGCAAGATCATTTTCGCCCTCTGCTGTGCGCTTATCACGGTTCTTATCCGTTTCTACGGCAACTATCCCGAGGGAGTTTCCTTCGCTATCCTTCTTATGAACATCATCTGCCCCTACATTGATATGATCGGCGCAAAGAAGGAAAAGACCGAGGAGGTGGCTGAATAATGAAAAACATTAAACCCACCATCGTACTCTCCTGCATCTGCATGGCTGTTGCACTCATCCTTTCAGCTATCAATATGATAACCGGCCCCATCATCGAGGAACAGAGGGCAGCGGCGGCAAACGGCGCGCTCATCGAGGTCATGCCCGAGGGCGGCAGCTTTGAGGAGATCGATATTTCCGCTCTCGGACTTCCCGAGGCTATCACAAACGCATATAAGGAAACCTCAGGCAAGGGTTACGTCTTCCGCGTGGTATCCACCGGATACAAATCCGGCATGGTTATTATGGTCGGCGTAAACTCCGAGGGTAAGATCACCGGCTCGAAGTGCCTTGAAACTCAGGACACCTTCGGCAAGGAGCCCCAGATCGACAACTCCTACAACGGTCAGTCCCTTGCTGACTTCGCCCCCAACCTTATCACCGGTGCTACAATGACCAGCGGCGGCTACCGCGACGCGGTAAGCAATGCGCTTCAGGCATTTACTCTCGCATCGGGTGGCAAGCTCGATCCCGCGATCGCTCTCGAGGCAAAGATCCCCGAGCTCGCACCCGGATTCGTCAATCCCGCTGCAGTTGAGGCTTCGGGCAGCTTCAAGAAGGCTCTCAAGGCTTCGAATGATGCAGGATTTGCCTACATCTTCTCGGACGGCGAGAACGGCTTTATTGCTCTTGTCAACGCAACCGGCGGATGCTCCGTCTACGATGCAGAAGGCAACGACGTGACCGAAGCTCAGTCCGCACTTGCAGACGAAGCAAAGGCTCACGCTTCCGCAAATCAGAAATCTTACTCGGATGACCTTGCTACCAAGATCACAAGACTCTTCGCTGATGCATCCGACATTGCACCCGTTGAGATTTCCACCTTCGGAACTCTCGTTTCCGCATCTTCCTTCAAGTCAAACGGCGCTGATTACTACGCCTTCTACTCGAGAAGCATGGGCTTCCATCAGATGGACGTTTACGTTGTTATCGACGCAAACGGTGCTATCGCAAAGATCGACGCAAAGCAGTATATCTTTGATGAAGAGTACTTCTCCGCATTTGGCGGTATGGACGTCGGATCCTACAAGGCGGGCTTTGAGGGACTCACCTTTGAGACCTGGACCGGTGACGCTGCAGTTATCGCGACCGCAACCATGACATCTAACGCTATGAAGCAGTCCACCGAGGATGCTTTTGCGGCATTTAATTCTATCAAAGGAGGAGCACAGTAATGAAAAACAATAAATTATCTATTCTCCTTCGCGGTATAATCGCAGAGAACCCCGTTCTCATCCTCATCCTTGGCACCTGCCCCACCCTTGCGGTAACCGGCAACGTGACCTCCGCGCTCTCGATGGGTCTTGCGGCAACCGTCGTTCTTATCTGCTCGAACGTTGTTATCTCGGCGCTTCGTAAGGTGATTCCCGACACCGTCCGCGTTCCCTGCTACATAGTTATCATCGCAGCTTTTGTAACCGCTGTTCAGATGCTCCTTCAGGCATTTCTTCCTTCTATCTACGAAATGCTCGGCGTATATCTTGCACTGATCGTTGTTAACTGCGTCATTCTCGGCAGAGCTGAGATGTTTGCAAGAAAGAACACCGTTCTTGATTCCGCATTCGACGGACTCGGTATGGGTCTCGGCTTTATCCTTGCCCTCTTCCTTATGGCATTCATCCGCGAAGTATTCGGCAACGGAAGCTTTATGGGAATTGAGCTCGGATTTATGCAGATGTTCAAGATTCCCGTTCTTGCTGCGGCTCCCGGCGGCTTCCTTGTTTACGGCATCCTCATTGCCATTATGAACAAGCTCACCGAAAAGAAGGGCGGCGTCAAGAAGAAGTCCTTCTCCTGCGAGGGCTGTCCCTCCGCATCGGTTTGCGTAAACAAGCCCTGTCTTAACAACGAAAAGAAGGAGGAAGTAGAAAATGCTTAAGAGTCTTATCCTTATTCTTATGGGCGGCGTTCTTATCAACAACTACGTCCTCAATCAGTTCCTCGGCATCTGCCCCTTCCTTGGCGTTTCCAAGAAGGTCAACCAGGCAACCGGCATGGGCATGGCAGTTATCTTCGTTATGCTCTTTGCAACTGCAGCAACCTGGCCGATCTATAACTTCGTTCTTGTTCCTCTCAAGATCGAATATTTCCAGACTATCGTATTCATTCTCGTTATCGCCACACTCGTTCAGTTTGTTGAGATCATCTTAAAGAGATTCATCCCCTCGCTTCACGCGTCGCTCGGTATCTATCTCCCTTTGATCACCACCAACTGCGCGGTTCTCGGCGTTACCATCAACAACATCACCGCGGGCTACAACTTCCTCGAGTCGATGATCTCCTCACTCGGCGTCGGTCTCGGATTCCTGCTTGCAATGCTTCTTTTCGCAGGCGTTCGCTCCAAGCTCGACGATTCGAATGCCCCGAAATGCTTCCGCGGACTTCCCGTAACCCTTATCGCCGCTTCGATCGTCGCAATGGCGTTCTACGGCTTTGCGGGAATCGTTGAAAATCTTCTCGCATAAGGAGGCAGAAAATTATGGCAATACTTATTCCCGTTCTTATCTGTCTTGCGGTCGCGGTTGTTTGCGCGATCATACTTACCGTTTCCAACATCCTTTTCGGCGTTCAGGAGGATGAAAAGTTCCTCGCCATCCGTGACGCTCTTCCCGGCGCTAACTGCGGTGCCTGCGGATTCAGCGGATGCGATGGATACGCTCGTGCTCTCTCCGAGGGCAAGATCACCGAAACCAACCTCTGCGTTCCCGGCGGCGATACTGCTTCGCAGGACATCGCAAGCGTTCTCGGCGTTGAGGCAGGAAAGACCATCAAGCTCTTTGCTTACGTTGGATGCCACGGCACCTGTGAAGCTACCAAGAAGGATGAAAAGCACCTTCGCGACGGCTTCAAGACCTGTAAAGAAGCCGCTGAGCATTGGGAAGGCGAAAACGTTTGTACCTATGCCTGCATCGGTCTTGGTGACTGTGCTTCTGTTTGTCCCAACAACGCTATCATCATTCATGACGGCGTAGCAACAGTCATCTCGAGCCTCTGCTCGGGTTGCGGACTTTGCGCAAAGACCTGTCCTCACAGCACCATCAAAATGCAGGAGGACGGCACCATCATCGCTATCGGATGCTCGAACCACAACAAGGGCGCTATCACCCGCAAGATGTGCACAAACGGCTGTATCGGATGCACCAAGTGTGCACGTACCTGCCCGAACGGCGCGATCACTATGGACGAGAACCTTCCCCTTCTCGATCACTCCAAGTGCACCAGCTGCGGTGCTTGCGTTGAAGCGTGCCCCGTCGGCGCTATCCACAAGGACGTTTTCGTCTGCGATGAGTGCCTCGAGGTTATCTGGCGGAGTGGGCTCCTCAAAGAAGAGGGGCTTGAATTCCTCGATCAGCTTGGCGATCTTGATG
>JAZSOQ010000084.1:0-3994 GCA_045537015.1 Eubacteriales bacterium | reverse complement strand
TTCTACGAAAAGAATATGATCCAGGACGATTACAACGCTATGGCGAAGTATATCCTCGATTTCACCGAAAAATACAATATGTCCTTCCCCGGCTGGGAGCCCGAAAGAATGGCAAAGCTCGATGAGCTCTTCAAGGCTTATGCAGACGTTGACCACGAAAAGCTCTGGGCGAACCTGAAATACTTCCTTGAAGCGATAATGCCCACCTGCCGCGAGTGCGACATCAAGATGGCTATCCACATGGACGATCCGCCTTGGGACATCTTCGGTCTGCCCCGTCTTCTCATCAACGAGGAAAACATCAACCGTTTCCTCCGTATGGTTGATGACGAATACAACTGCCTGACTCTCTGCTCCGGCAGCCTTGGCGCAGATCTGAACAACAACGTTGCCGACATCGTCCGCAAACATTGCGACAGAATCGCGTTTGCTCACATCAGAAACGTAAAGCATTTCGAGAACGGAGACTTCTCCGAGGCGAGCCACCGCGACTGCGACGGCGACACGGGTATTCTTGAGATCCTCAAGGCTTACCACGATTGCGGCTTCGAGGGCTACATCCGTCCCGACCACGGCAGACATCTCTGGGGCGAGGGTCCCGGCACCGTCCGTCCCGGCTACGGTCTTTACGACCGCGCGCTCGGTATCATGTATATGCTCGGCATTTGGGATTCTCTTGAAAAATACGATAAATAATAAAGAGGTAAATTAAAATGATCAATCTTCCCATCAATATTGATTACACCGGCAAGGTAGTTGTAGTTACAGGCGCGGGCGGACTTATCTGCGGCGCTATGGCTCGCGCGTTCGCACAGTCGGGCGCAAAGGTTGCGGCTCTCGACCTCAACGAAGAGGCTGTAAAGAAGCTTGCCGACGAGCTCAAGGCAGAGGGCTTCATCTGCGAGGGCTACAAGGCAAACGTTCTTGACCCCGAAATGCTCGAAGAGGTTCACAAGGCAGTCCTTGCCGACCTTGGTCCCTGCGACATTCTCGTAAACGGCGCGGGCGGAAACAACCCCAGAGCTACCACCGACAACGAATATCAGCACGAGGCAAAGGAAGGCGGCAAGTCCTTCTTCGACCTCGATCCCTCGGGCGTTGACTTCGTCTTCAAGCTCAACTTCCAGGGCACACTTCTTCCCACACAGGCTTTCGCCAAGGACCTTGTTGCAAAGAAGGGCGGCTGCATTCTCAACATCTCCTCGATGAATGCATACACTCCCCTCACCAAGATCCCCGCATACTCTGCGGCTAAGGCAGGTATCTCGAACTTCACACAGTGGCTCGCAACCCACTTTGCAGGCACCGGAATCCGTTGCAACGCCATCGCCCCCGGCTTCCTCGTTTCCGCACAGAACCGCGCGCTCCTCTTCAACGAGGACGGCACCCCCACCGCAAGAAGCGCGAAGATCCTGAACGGCACTCCCACAGGCAGATACGTTGACGCCGAAGAACTCCTCGGCGCGACCCTCTTCCTCTGCGATGACCGCTCCGCCTCCGCCATCACCGGCGTGGTCCTCCCCATCGACTGCGGTTTTGCAGCATATTCCGGAGTATAATACACATTTGAGATAATTCAATTATTCATTATTCATCATTCATTATTCATTATTCATTTGACCTATGCAAGGCTTTTAATGAATAATGAATAATGAACCCGCTGCGCTAATGAATAATGAATAATAAAGGTGATGAGAACACCGTCTGTACTGCATTATATCAAGTGTGAATTATTAGTTTCACATTATAAATTTTACTTCAGAAAAGGATTTTTCAAAATGGAAAAATACATTCCCGTAGTCGTTATCAAGGAGCTTTCCGAGACCGACAAGATACTTACCGCTCTCAAGCACAGCGGTATCAACACCGCGGAGATCACCTTCCGCACCGCTTGCGCGGCTGAGGCGATCGCTTACGCTTGCAAGAATTATCCCGAAATGTCGATCGGTGCGGGCACCGTTATCAACGCAGAACAGTGCGAGGCGGCTCTTGCGGCAGGTGCACAGTTCATCGTTTCGCCCGGTCTTTCCGTAGCTGTTGCAAAGATCTGCATCGAAAAGGGCATTCCCTACTATCCCGGTTGCGTAACTCCCACCGAGATCATGCAGGCTCTCGAGCTCGGCATCACCACCGTTAAATTCTTCCCCGCGAACGTTTACGGCGGTCTTTCCGCACTCAAGGCACTTTCGGGTCCCTTCCCGCAGGTCAAATTCATCCCCACGGGCGGAGTTGACCGTTCCAACATCGACGAATTCCTCGCTTTCGACAAGATCGTTGCCATCGGCGGCAGCTTCTTTGTAAAGGAAGCGCTCGAAAAAATGGAGGCTGACAAATGAGCAAGGTAATCACATTCGGCGAAATTATGCTTCGCCTTGCACCTAACGGATATTATAGATTTTTCCAGAACGATCAGATGCAGGCTACCTTCGGCGGCGGTGAGGCTAACGTTGCGGTTTCTCTTGCTAACTTCGGCATTGAGAGCGCATACGTGACCAAGCTCCCCAAGCACGCAATCGGTCAGGCTGCGATCGACTCTCTCCGCTACTTCGGCGTTGATACATCCAAAGTAGTACGCGGTGGTGATCGCGTTGGTATCTACTACCTCGAAAAGGGCGCGTCCCAGAGAGGTTCCGTATGTATCTACGACCGCGCACACTCCGCGATCGCAGAGGCTTCTCCCGCTGATTTCGATTGGGATTCCATCTTTGAGGGCGCAGACTGGTTCCACTTCACCGGCATCACTCCCGCTCTCGGCGGTAATCTCGTTGACATCTGTCTTGAGGCTTGCAAGGCTGCAAAGGCAAAAGGCGTCAAGATCTCCTGCGACCTCAACTACCGCGGCAAGCTCTGGACAAGAGCCGAGGCGCGCGAGGCTATGACAAAGCTTTGCGAGTACGTTGACGTTTGCATCTCGAACGAAGAGGACGCAAAGGACGTTTTCGGCATCGAGGCTGAGGGCACCGACATTTACGGCGGCAAGCTCAACCACGAGGGCTACAAGTCGGTTGCAAAGCAGCTTGCCGACAAATTTGGATTCGAGAAAGTTGCGATCACTCTCCGCACCTCGATCTCCGCATCCGACAACGACTGGGCAGGTATGCTTTATGACAGCGAGAACTACTGCTTCTCGAAGTCCTACCACCTCCACATCGTTGACCGCGTTGGCGGAGGCGACTCCTTTGGCGCAGGTCTGATCTATTCTCTGCTCTCGGGCAAGGATACTCAGGGCGCGATCGAGTTTGCAGTTGCGGCATCCGCACTCAAGCACACAATCGAGGGCGACATGAATCTCGTTTCCGTTTCCGAGGTTGAAGCGCTTGTCAAGAACGGCGGCAGCGGCAGAGTTCAGAGATAAGTTTTTCATAAGTACATATTAGGTGTATATCATTTGTATGAACGATTAATTGATAAATTCCCAAATATATTATTTGAATCTTGCTCCAGTGTGGCGCTCGGTTTGATCCGGGTATGCTATACTATGCTCCGCAGACTTGGACGAGTGATGATACAGATGCCATTGAAAGAATTAAAATTCAGTATGGCACATCTTATGTGTATCCGCTTAGCAGTATGGGAGCACATGTTTCCCATGTTCCAAATCAACAGGTGGGACGTGTCACATCTATTACAACACGTGCTAATGTAGCAATGTTTGGAGCCTTTGGATATGAATTGGATTTGAATGCTTTATCAGGAGAAGAAAAGGATCTTGTTACAGAGCAGATTGAATTTGTAAAAGAGCATAGGAAACTTATTATGCAAGGTAAACTCCATCGTTTAGACAATCCATTTACTTCCAATAAAGCTTCTTGGATAGTGGTGTCAGACGATAAAGAAGAAGCATTAGTTGGTTATTATGAAATATTAAATATTCCAAATAGACCATTTAGAAGATTGCAGCTATTAGGGCTGAATGCAGATGGCCTATATTGCATGAATAATCAGAAGGAAAGAGTATATTACGGAGATGAGTTGATGAATGTAGGAATAATCA
>JAZSOQ010000064.1:0-19585 GCA_045537015.1 Eubacteriales bacterium | reverse complement strand
GTCAGCACGAATGTCAGCCCCGCAAGGCTGTCGTCAAGCGCCTTTGAAGTTGCTTCCGTGAGCAATCCGAGATCGATCAGACGGCGGCAGAGCTCGATATTGGTGGGGTGCGAGAAGTAGTCGATAACACAATTTGCGGTGATCTCGCCGAAATCCTCTATCGCGCAAAGCTCGTCAAAGGACGCATTCATACAGCCCTCAAGGGTTCTGAATTTCTTTGCCAGCGCGGCTGCCGCGACCTCGCCGATATTGCGGATTCCAAGGGCGTATATAAATCTTTCAAGACCAGCCGATTTTGATCTTTCTATCGCGTTTATCAGATTGTTTGCCGAAAGCTCGCCCATTCGCTCGAGCGAGGCAACGTCCTCGGCTTTGAGTGTATAAAGATCGGCAACCGTCTGTATCAATCCATTTGAGATCAGAAGCTCAACGATCTGCGGACCGAGTCCGTCGATGTCCATCGCGCCTCTTGAAGCAAAGTGCTCGATCGAACGCGAGAGCTGTGCAGGGCAGGCGGAGTTAGTGCAGCGAAGCGCAATTCCCTCCCCGCTCGATTCGTCGCGGCTGACGGGTTCGCCGCAAGAAGGACAAGTTTCGGGCATTGAGAAAGGCTGCTCGCTTCCGTCGCGTTTTTCGGGAACGGAGGCAACGATCTCGGGGATGATGTCGCCTGCTTTTCTGACCTTTACGATGTCGCCGAGCATAATGCCGCGCTCGGCTATGAATTCGGAATTATGAAGCGTCGCGCGCGATACTGTCGTGCCCGCAAGACAAACGGGTTCAAGCTCCGCGATGGGAGTCAGCACGCCGGTTCTGCCGACCTGGATCGAAATTGAATTGAGTTTTGTTTCCTTAACCTCGGGCGGGAATTTATACGCCGCTGCCCATTTCGGAGTCTTGACGCCCTCGCCGAGAGTGACGCGGTCGGCTGTCGAATCGAGCTTGATAACAACGCCGTCGATGTCATATTCAAGCGAATCACGGAGCGAGCCGAGGCGGTCGATATGAGCAAATATTTCCTCCTCCGATGACACGCGCACGCGCTCGCTGATCACGGGAAAACCGAGCGCCGCGAGTCTGTCAAGCATCTCGGTGTGGCTCTCACTTTCTCTGCCGTCAAGCCAGAGCGAGCCCTCCTGGATATTGAAAATAAAGACGTCCAAACGACGCGATGCCGCTACCTTCGGGTCGAGCTGACGAAGCGATCCCGCTGCCGCGTTTCTCGGGTTTGCCATCAATGGCTTACCCTCCGCCTCGCGCTTTGCGTTAATAGCTTCAAGCACTCTGCGGGGCATATAGACCTCGCCGCGAACGGTGAAGGAAAGTTCCTCGGGCAGGGTCAGCGGGAGCGAGAAAATGGTGCGGATATTCTGCGTTACGTCCTCGCCAACCTGTCCGTCGCCGCGCGTTGCGCCCTGAATAAATATTCCTTTTTCGTATTTTAATGCAACCGAAAGACCATCGATCTTCGGCTCGACCGACCACATCGTTTTTCCGATGACCTTCTCGACTCCCGCAAGAAATGCGGAAAGCTCCTCGAAGGAAAAAACGTCGGAAAGCGAATTCATCTGAACTGTGTGCGTGACCTTCTCGAACTTATCGAGAGGCGCACCGCCGACACGTCTTGTGGGCGATGCGGGATCGAAAAATTCGGGATTCTCCTCCTCGAGAGCAAGGAGCTTATGATACATCAAGTCGTAGTCATAGTCCGAGATCTCGGGCGCATCGTCAACGTAATACTTTTTCGCGTGGTAAGCCACCTTCGCGCGAAGCTCGCAGAGCTCCTTTTTTATAGCAATTTTATCTTCCATAAGGCACCTCAATATTAAAGCCATACATCTATATTATACCACCAAAAGCTCCAAAAGTCAATCAAAAATCGCACCTGCCGCAAGTTTTGGGTATTTTGCACAAATCCACAATTTTTACAAAGTTTTTTGCAAAAACCTATTTATTTTGCACAAAAAGTATGCTATAATATAGATGTACCAAGAATGATAAAATCCGGGGTACAAAGTTACAGTACAGGAGGAAGAAAACATGAAAATCACCGTTGTAGGCAGACACATGAGCGTTCCCGCCGACCTTCAGGAGCTCGCCGAAAAGAAGCTTGCTAAGCTTGACAAGTATTTCGCGACCGAGGAAAAGGCGACAGTCACCTTCAGCCGCAAGCGTAACCGTGAGAACATCGAGATCACGATCGCCGCGGCAAACACTCTGTTCCGCTGTGAGACCGATGATGAGACCTTCCGCAACGCTATCGACCGCGCTGTAGATACCATCGACCGCCAGATCCGCAAGAACAAGACCAAGCTCGAAAAGAGACTTCGCGCTCAGGGTGCCGCAGTTGCTGCGGGTATCACGGAAATGGCAGACGAGCTTTCCGAGGCTACCGACTTTGTGGTACGCCGCAAGGAATTCGACCTCAAGCCCATGTCCGTGGAGGAGGCTATTCTCCAGATGAACCTTATCGGACATGAGTTCTTCGTGTTCCAGGATGACAAATCGGGCGAGACCTGCGTTGTTTACGCAAGGCGCGACGGAGACTACGGTCTTATCGTACCCGAACATAAGGAATAAAATGATATTCGGGGCTGTCCAAGGACAGCCCCGAGGTTTTTTGTTTTCTGTCGGCTTCGCCGAATGATAGTCCGCCTGCGGCGGAATGATAATCTCGCTTCGCGAGAATGATAGTTCGCCCTGCGGGCGAAATATATAGGTAATTTTCGCTGGCGCGAAAATATTATTCACCGTAAACTATGAGCAGAGTGACGCCTTCATCGTTAAGATACACCGTCTGGCAGCTGCCGAGGGTGCCTTGTGTGAAGAAGGTGACCGACCATACCTCACCCCAACCGTCGCGCAGGACGGTTACGGTATCGTATTCGATAGTACACTCGTGCTTTGCCCTCTCGGCGGCTTCGGCGGAGTTGGTGACGGCTTGCTTTGATGTGTTTTTGAAACCGCTTGTTTTGACGCCCGGATCACCGGGTTTATAGGTTTTCTGCACACTGTCAAAAGAGAAACCGCCGATAGAGCTTTCGGGCACTATGAATTTAAAAATGCACTCGTTACAAGTAACCCTATATTCGGTGATCTCGGGATCACAGCCGCTGCCGTCGATCACTTCGCGGAAGACGATGAGATATTCACCGGGGAGCAGATCGCGGATATCCTCGATCCTATCAAAAGAAAATTTGAGTTCATTATAATCGGTATCGTATACCTGCACCTTTGCGGTATAAAGATTCACGTTCACGGGCGGGTAGACCTGCAGATTGCCCTTATAGAAAAGCGTAGGGAAATCGGTGTGATCTTCCTTATTATTGATGATCTGCGAAACGCCGAAGCCGTCGCCCGTCAGACATCCGTTCTTCGTGTGCTCCTCGACCCAAAGCATACATTGGATCGGTCTTATATCGAAATCGCCCGACTGAATCATTACGCTGCTGTAATTATACTCTGTTTTTTCCGCGGTCTTTGACGGTACGGTAAGACGGAAAAAATCGTCGTAATCATATCGCTCGTACTCATTCGGGTTGCGTATTTTCGTGTCGTACCCCACGGAAAAGACTACAATATAATCTCCCGCGGGCAGGTAGTCAAGCTCTCTCAAAGAGGTATTGTTGTAACCGTTCAGCCGTTCCCACTCGAGATCGTATATTGCAACGCCTTCGATCTCGTTGTATTCGGGAACTTCAACAGAGATGCCGCCATTGCATACCAACAGCGGGATCGTAGGCAGGAGATCTTTGTTGTCCCAAAATACACCGACGCCCGTACCGTCGATTTCCATTCCCGTTCCGTCAGCTTGCAAAGCGAAGCCGCCAACCAACATCCTTATCGGTTGTATCGACTCACCGCCGGCGCTGACCGAAATCGGGCTGTAGTTTAATTCATCATTCTTATTTTGAGAAGTTACGTCTGTTATTCGAAGAATGTTTTCAAACACCTGGCTGTCCTCCCCGCGCCAAAGCTTGAGGGAATACTCACCGCACACAGCATCATCGGGAATTTTGAATACATAAGTATAACTTCCGACTTCGCCCTTTTTTATCGTCTTTTCTATAACATAGGCGGTAAATTCAGGCGGCGCGCCATAGAGCTTTCCGCTGTATTCACCCTCGTTGTTCAGACAGTATAGCTCCGCCCAAGGAATATAATCGTTGACGTTGCCGTCGCAGCCCATGTATTTCAGTTTTCTTCCCGAAATATTCTTGACAGACGCTTTGATCTGTATCTCCTCGCCGCGCAGATACTCGGTCTTTTCGATCTCATAAAAGAACTCAAAATCGGGTTTACCGTCATCAACGCTGCAGGATGGGAACAGGGTTATGAGCATTATTGCGAGAATAAATGATAATTTCTTCATTTCGTCACCTCACGATGAGTTTGAAAACGTTTTCCCAATGTGATTTCCAATAATCCTGCGGATCGTCTACCTCTCCGCTTTCGTACTCGGAAAAGACTACTAAATATTCGCCCGCGGGGAGATCGGATAGTCCTTCAAAATCTCCGCCGTAATCGATCCATTCGTAATTCATATTGTAAAGCGCAGGCCGCTCATTGTAAGTTATATGCGTTGACGCGTACAGATCAATTTTTCCGTTCAGGACAAGTACGGGAAAATCGTGTGTGTCTGTCTCGGGATTGTTGAAAAGATACCAGACTCCGTCCGAGCATCCCGATTCCAGCGGTTCGCCGTTTACGTAATGTGTGGTGCCGAGTGCGCACTTTATCGGATGAATGCCTTCTTCACCGATTGCAACAACGATCGAGCTGTATCCGTACTTTTCATTTTCGTTCTGCTCTGCCGTTCGGATCACGGTTATCGCATCGGCAAACACCTTTTCATATCCGTCGAAGGAAAGCACTACCGTGTACTTGCCGGTCTGAGCATCCTCCGGGATCGGGAACGAAACTGTCCTCTCTCCGCTCTCGCCGTTCTTCGCCTTATGATTTTGGGGCGCGTACTCGATTGCCAGATACGGTGATTGTTCGAGCGGATCGCCGCGTGTGCCGTCATCAAGCTGAGGATAGAGGCGGACGCCGGGAACGAATGGTCCATAGGTCCATTTGTAGGTCCTGCCCGAAACATTCGTCACCTTCGCCGTTATCTCCACCGTTTCACCGACGAGATAAATGTGTCGGTCACTTTCATAGGTAAATTCAAATTCATAATCCCTCGCACAGGCAGGAAAAAGCGCGATCATCATTATTAATGCGAACAAGATCGATAACTTTTTCATCTCATCAACTCCTTTCACTGTTACAGACGTAAAAGTAAGCAAAAAGTTCCGTGTTTTTTGAATATTTTTCAATTTTATTTTACTATATTTTTGTTTTGATGTCAATGATTTTTCGTTATCTCTTGCATTTTTATTAAAATTATAGTATAATAATTACAACTATAAATCCGCAAGGAGAACATTATGAAAAAGGCAAGATTTATAACCCATCCTTCGCTCGTTGGAAATCCCGTCGAGCATCCTTGGAAAAATATGAAATTCAACAGCTACGAGCGTGATCTCGAGCCCGGCAAGGGACTCCTTAACCTGCTTTGCGAGTTTGCGCCCGAACCCGGACGTGCAGTTGAAAAGGTCACCCTCCGTGCGACTGCACTCGGAATCTTCGACGTATTCGTAAACGGCGCGCGCGTCGGTCACGAGATCGACGGCATTCCCACCGCTGACGAATACAAGCCCGGTTGGACCGACTACCGCAGCCGCGTATTTGAATACGAATACGATGTCACCGCTCTCTGCAAGGAAAACAACCGCATCGTTGCGGAGGTTTCTCCCGGTTGGTGGACGGGACGTATTTCATTCGGCTTCTACGGCTTCAAGCCAATGGCATTCGCGGGCGAGATCGAGATCGAATACGCTGACGGCGAAAACGAGATCATCGCGTCGGGCGAGGACTGGAAGGCTTCCATTTGCGGTCCCGTTATGTTTGCCGACATCTGGGACGGCGAATACTACGACGCAACAGTCCCTGAGCCCTCTATCGCTCCCGAGGCTCACGAGTGGGTAAACGCTGTCCACTTCACCGATTGTACCTGCGAGATCGTGCCCCTCGTCGGCCCCGCAATCAGACCGCGCCACGAGCTTCTTCTGCGCCCCATTTCGGCTGTTTGCCACAACGGCACCATCCACGATGGCTCGGAATACGGCGAGATCAACGTGCTTTCGAAGAGCGTCGGCGACTGGTGCGAGCAGACAAGACTTGAGTTTGGTGAGGCTCTGATCCTTGATATGGGTCAGAATATGGTCGGCCGCCCGATCCTTATGTTCAAGGCACCCCGCGGCACCAAGATCACCGTTTACTTTGCCGAAATGCTCAACGACAGCGGCGATCCCGCGCGCGGAAACGACGGCCCCAAGGGCAGTATGTATATCAAGAACTACCGCTCCGCACTCGCGCGCCTTGTTTACGTCGCTTCGGGCAACGGAATTGAAACATACTTCCCCACCCACTCCTTCTTCGGCTTCCGCTATCTTGAGATCCGTGCCGACCGCGACATCGACGTTCTCTCTGTTGCGGGCGAGGTCATCTGCTCCGAATTCACCGAGACCGGTGATTTCTACTGCGACAATCCCGAGGTCAACCGCCTCTATTCCAATATCGTCTGGGGTATGAGAGGAAACTACTTCTCGGCACCCACCGACTGTCCTCAGCGTGACGAGCGTCTCGGCTGGACGGGCGACACGCAGATCTTTGCGGGCGCGGCGGCATATCTTGCCGACATCCGTTCCTTTATGCACAAGTGGCTCGGCGACGCGCGCGACTCGCAGCAGGGCTTTGACGGCGCATACTGTGACGTTATCCCGAGAGTCTTTACCGGCAACAACGGCAATGCCGCTTGGGGCGATGCTTGCCTTATCGTTCCGAACAAGCTCTATGAGATGTATAACGATACCGAAATTCTCCGTGAGCATTTCGACTCGATGGAGTATTATATGCAGTATCTCGAGAAGTTCGGACTTGAGGGTCCCAACACCGCTTACGGCGACTGGCTCAACTACGACGTGACCGACAAGAGATATATCGCGGTTGCTTACTACGCATACGATGCATCTCTTATGAAGAAATTCTGCGAGATCCTCGGCAAGCCCGAGCGTGCGGCACATTACGCAGAGCTGCGCGAGCGCATCATCTCGCACTTCAGATGCAGATATATCGAAAACGGCGACCTGAACATTCAGACTCAGACCGCTTATCTGCTTGCACTCGCCTTCGATCTTGTTCCCGAGGAGGACCGTCAGCTTTATATCGACAGACTCGAAAAGAAGATCGTTGACAACGATTACACCCTCTCGACGGGCTTTGTCGGCACGGGTATTCTCAATCAGACGCTTGAAAAGCTCGGTCTGCATTCACTTTGCTACTCACTCCTTCTCCAGACACGCGATCCCAGCTGGCTCTACTCGGTTCGCCAGGGTGCGACCACAGTTTGGGAGAGATGGAATTCATATACACTTGAGCGCGGCTTCGGCGACGTCGGCATGAACTCTTTCAACCACTATGCTTACGGCGCGGTTGCGGAATGGCTCTATTCCGGTATGTGCGGAATCAAACCCGACACCGAGGCGCCCGGATGGGAACACTTCTTCCTCGCTCCCACACCCGATATGAGACGCGACGATGAAATCCCCGAGGGACAGAAGCGCATCACCACCGCGCGCGCATCCTACGACTCGGTTGCCGGACGCATCGAGAGCGCTTGGGTTGCTGTTGACGGCAGATTCGAATACAGCTTCATCATCCCCGAGGAAAGTGCCGCAACGGTATCTCTCGTTTCTGATTCCGACAAGCTGAAGATCAACGGCGTTGATTTCACGCTTGAAGAAATGAACGGCAGAAGACAGGGGGGACGAATCCTCTTCCCGCTCTCCGAGGGTGCTTATACCGTCGTTGTAGGCTGATTTTAGCCCAAAAATCGAAAATATGTCTGGAATTTTACAATTTATCACGAGAAATTCATAAATTCATCTTGACATCTTGCGATTTCCGTATTATAATATGTATTGTCGCTTTTTATGCCGTTTCATGGGAGGATTTTAAGAATGCTTATTGATCTGTCTGCAATACTGCGCGGTGAGATCCGCGAGCTTGAGATAGACGGCGAGATCTTCCCCGATGCCGCACCCTTTGGTATCGAATATCTCCCCGGTGCCCGTATTTCGGGCAAGGTGAGCGGAAGCGCAGGTCTGGTCACACTCACCTCGCGCGTTACCGTGCCCTACCGCGGAGAGTGCGCGCGTTGCCTTGACCCTGTTGAGGCTCTGCTCGAATTCGATTTCGACCGTACCATCGTCACGGAGGGAACTCTCTCGGACGATGTGCTTGAAGAAAAGGCTGACGAATACCTTGTCGTTAAACGCGGTATTCTTGAGCCCGACGATGCGATCATTGAGTCGATATACCTTGAGCTACCGTCAAGGCTTCTCTGCTCTCCCGATTGCCGCGGTCTTTGCCCTAAGTGCGGAAAGAAAATGACGGCAGACGAATGCGATTGCGCCCCGCGCGAGATCGATCCCCGCTGGAATAAGCTCCGTGAGCTTCTTGAGCAGGACGACGAATAAATCAGTAAATCTTTTTTGTAGAAATATAGGAGGTGTAGGTTATGGCAGTACCGAAGAGAAAAACATCCAAAGCTCGCAGAGACAAGAGACGCGCTAACTGGAAGCTTGTTACTCCCGGTCTTGTAAAGTGCCCCAACTGTGAAGCACTCATCAAGGCTCATCACGTTTGCCCCGAATGCGGCATGTACGACGGCAAGGAAGTTATCGCTAAGAAGGAAGCATAAGGCTTACCCGAAGAAAACATCGCACTTACGGCAAAGCCGAAAGTGCGATGTTTTCATTAAAAAAATGGAGAACAAAATGAAAAAGAAAATCATCTGCCTTATGGCATTACTTATTTTATCCTGTATGTTACTTACATCGTGCATCACATCGATGTTCGGTGAGGCAGGCATCACGCAAAAGCCCGAAGTTACTCAGCGTCCTCTGCCGGGCGACATTACGACTTCCGAAGACACAAGCGCAACGGACGAGCCCGTTTTCGGCTCAAAGCCGAGCTATGCAGGTCTCAAGATTTCGGATCACGTAAAGGTCGATTACAAAGGACTTACCATCGAGACCGATTCGCTCCCGCCCGAGCTCACCGATAAGGTACTCGAGGCAAATCTCTTTGCTCTGTTTGATTACTATAAATCAAACGGAACCATTGATTGCAGCTACACACTCGTCACAGAGGGCGTGGTTGAGGAATGGGACTACGTTGAGATCTCCTTCGTAGGCAAGCTCGACGGCGAGGTATTCGAGGGTGGCTCCTCCACAGCGAACGTCGGAATGATCGTAAACGATCACGACAGCGGATATATCCCCGGATTTGCATCGGGCATCATCGGCGCGAAGATCGGCGAGACCGTGAATGTTCCCGTAACCTTCCCCACAGATTACAACGAGGCTCTTGCGGGCAAGGAAGCCGTTTTTGAGATCACGGTTTACGGCAAGAGAGTTTTTGACATCAAACCCGAACACATTGAAACGCTCACGGGCGGAGATTACAAGAACCTTACGGATTTTATGGTATATTATAAGGAATATCTTTCCGATCTCAACGAATCCGAGCTCCTGAGTCAGGTAAGCGACAAGATAGTAGAAGCGCTTATCGCAAACTCTACCGTTTATTCCTACCCGAACGAGCAGTATCTCTACTATTATCAGTCGAACGTCAGCTATATGACCCTTCAGGCTGAAAAGCTTGGTATGACATACGAGGCATATATGACCGCGACCGGCGAAAATGAGGCAACACTGCGCGCCACGGCTGAAAAATCGGTGCTTGATGATATGATAATATACTACGTTCTTGAAGCCGAAGGAAAGAGCTATACCGACGACGAATATAACAAGGCGCTCGACTATTACGTGAATTATTACAACAGCTACGGCTACAACTACGACCGTAAATCCATCGAAGCTATGTTTGAATATTACTACTATCCCGGTTATCTGCGCTACCAGCTTAACCTCGAAAGAGTTATCCAGATCGTATTCGATTCGGCAAATATCGTTGAAGCTAAATAAATAGGAATACCGCAGTTTTATCGACTGCGGTATTTTTTATTTTGTTCTCAAAGCTATCGGGTGGACTGTGTGATCTTCATAAGGTGCAAAACCGGAAAGAACTCTGTCCTCGAGCATAAGTCCGCGGCGAATGGCGTATTTTCCGAATCTGTTTCGTATGCTGTCCGCCGTTTTTTCAAGCACTTCAAGGCGGGCGCGGCCGATCGTTTCGCCCTCAAAAATAGAGATCTGCTCATCCTTTTCGGGGCAAAGATCGGAGCCGCAAACGCCGAGAGAACGCACGGGGACTCCTCTTTTTACCGAGCCGTAAAGCTCCATAGCGGCGCGGTATATCTCGCGCTCGGAATATGTCGGCTCAACGCGGCATTGTTTGGAGCACCAGGAAAGATCGCTCGAGCGGACGGATATGCTGACTGTGCGGCACTTCTTTTCCTCCCTGCGAAGTCGGACGGCAACGCTCTCGCAAAGCACGGCAAAGACGATCTCCGCCTCGCGCAGAGTGGAAATATCGCGCGGCGTAGTGGTGCTGTTTCCCACACTTTTTACCGCATAAAAGGTATCTTTCTGCAACACGGGAGCGCTATCCCTGCCAAGCGCAAAATTCTGGAGCATAAGACCATTCTTTCCCAAAAAGCGAGAAAGCATATCGGAGTCGGCATTTGCAAGCTCGCCGATGCTGAAAATTCCGAGAGTATTCAGCTGCCTTTTTGTCGATCTGCCGACGAAAAGAAGCTCCTCTGCGGGCAGACGCCAAACCAATGTTTTGAAATTTTCGCGCGAGATCAAAGTGGTCGCATCGGGCTTTTTCAGATCGCTTCCGAGCTTGGCAAATATCTTGTTGAAGGATACCCCGATTGAAACCGTCACGCCGAGCTCACGCTTTACCCTCTCGCGTATCTCGTCCGCGATCCTTTTGCCGCTACCGAAGAGGTATTCGCTGTCGCTGACGTCTATCCAGCATTCGTCGATTCCGAAAGATTCGATGAGGTCTGTGTAATCCGAATATATCCTTCGCGCGGCGCGGGATACCCTGACGTATTCGTCGTAATGAGGGGGCAGGATCACAAGCTGCGGGCATTTTCTGCGAGCTTCAAGAATGCTCTCACCCGTGCTGACACCGTATGATTTTGCTTCGTAATTTTTTGCCAAGATGATGCCGTGCCGAGCCTCCGCGTCACCTCCGACCGCAACGGGCTTGCCGATAAGATCCTCTCTTCCTCGGCATTCGACGGTGGCAAAAAAGTTATTCATATCAATATGCAATATGCATCTGTCTTTCATCAAAATACCCCTTTCACACGTTTTAGAACAAGTGTTCTTTTATATTATATCAGAACATTTGTTCTCTGTCAAGAGAAATGAGCAAAAAGCTATTGATTTTTTGTTAAATTTTAATCTTTTTTGCTCAAAAGTGTTGCACATTTTGCAATTATATTATATAATATAGATTGTATGATTTTAATTATTTAGGGGTAGCTTATGTTACACACTCTTCTTCGCGATAAATTTTCTGACAAGAATATAATACTTCTCGGTTTCGGTGTATCAAACATCCCCGTTGCGCGTGAATTTATACGCGCGGGAATGGGGGCATCCGTCATCGTCCGCGATATGAAAACCTTCGACGATCTTGGCGAGCTTGCAAAAGAATTTGCCGCCGAGGGCGTAAAGTTCGAATGCGGAATCGAACCGACGAAGGATTTCACCTGCGACACAAGCCGCGCGGTGATCTTCCGTTCACCCGGGATCAGACCCGATGCGGGTGATCTGACAACTGCAATCGAGTCGGGCGCTATTCTGACATCCGAGGTTGAATTTTTCTGCGAGCACACTCCCGCGCGTATAATCGCGATCACGGGAAGCGACGGAAAAACGACCACCTCAACGCTCACAAGCCTTATCCTTAAAGAGGGCTACAAGGGCGGAAAGATATACCTCGGCGGAAATATCGGAACACCGCTATTCCCCCTTCTTGACGAGATCGGAGAAAACGACATCTGCGTTCTCGAGCTTTCAAGCTTCCAGCTTATGACGATGGACTCGCGCGCATCCCACGCGGCGATCACTAATATCACGCCCAACCATCTGAACTGGCATATCGACATGAACGAATATGCCGAGGCAAAATACAAGGTCTGCGGCAAAAATACCTCGCGCTTGGTGCTCAACGCGACGGACAATTACTGCCGCGAGCTTGCGGACAAAACAAGCGCACCCAAGATCTTCTTCTCGGCTTACCGAAACGATTACGAATCTCTCTGCGACGGTATTGACGCAAAAGGCATCTTCCTTCGCGACGGAAAGATCATTCTCTCGGACGGCAAGAATGAAGAAATTCTTCTCACCGCATCCGATATAAAGCTCCCCGGAGTGCACAATATCGAAAACTATATGACCGCCATCGCGCTGACATACGGCATTGCCGAAAAGGGTGCAGTCATCAACGTAGCCAAGACCTTTGGTGGAGTTGAACACCGACTCGAGTTTGTCCGTGAAAAGAACGGCGTTAAATACTACAACAGCTCGATCGACTCGAGCCCCACAAGAACCATTGCGGCTCTCTCGACCTTCAAGAATAAGCCGACTCTCATCATAGGCGGACGCGGAAAGAAAACGCCATACGACGGTCTTGCGCGCGAACTTTATCTCCGCGCGGGAGCAGTCATTCTGACGGGTGAAACACTCGCCGAGGTCAGCGAAGCACTTGAATCGGTCGCATCCGAATATCCGGATTCCGAGCTGAAGATATTCAAGGAAGAAGATTTCGCCGCCTGCGTGAAGCTCGCCGAAGAGATCACTCCCGCGGGAAGTGCGGTAGTTCTCTCCCCCGCCGCAACCTCATTTGACAAATTCAAAAACTTTGCCGAGCGCGGCAAGGTCTTCAAAGAAATAGTTGAAAATCTGTAATCAATCCGAAAGGAAGAAAAATACATGGAACACAAGATCGACCTGACAGAGCTGACTCTGTCGCTGGCATCTCTGATGTCGGTCACGGGACACACGAGATACTCGAAGGATAAGCTCCTCGAGCTCGTTTCTCCCTACTTTGACGAGATACGCGAAACGCGCCTCGGCTGTTATCACCTCATCCGCCGCTGCGGAAAGGAAAATGCACAAAAAATTCTCGTTGACGCTCACTTTGACGAGATCGGTATGATCGTTACCGAGATCAAGGAAAAGGGTTTCCTTACCGTCACCTCGATCGGCGGTATGGACACCCGAATCCTTCAGGCGAGTGAAGTCATCATATACGGCGAGGGACGCGAGATCTACGGCGTTGTAGGCTCCACACCTCCCCACCTCCAGAAGCCCGGCGAGTCGGGCAAGCTCAAGGACATCACCGAGCTTCTCATCGACACGGGCTACTCCAAGGAAGAGCTCGAAAAATACGTTTCCATCGGTACTCCCATCGGCTTCCGTCCCGTTTACACCAAGCTCCGTAACAACAAGATCGCGGGCAAGGGCTTTGACGACAAGGCTTGTGCCGCTGCAGCTATCGCGGCTGTAGCCGAGATCCCCGCGGACGAGCTTTGGGGCGACGTTTACGTTCAGCTTTCGAACTTTGAGGAAGCGGGCGGATTTATGTCGGGCGCACAGACCGGCGCTTATGAGGTCAATCCCATCTGCGCTATCGTTGCAGACGTTGACCTTGGAAGCACCCCCGACACCAAGAAGAGCGAGACCGTACCGCTCGACGGCGGCGTGTCGCTCTCCACAGGTCCCATCACCGACAAGCGACTCACCGTTCTCCTGCGCAAGCTTGCGGACGAAAAGGAGATCAAGCATCAGATGGCGGTCACCTCGGGCGGCACGGGAACCAACACAATGGTTGTAAACCTTGTCCGCAACGGAATTCCGACAGTTGACATCGGACTTCCCCTTCGCAGTATGCACACCTCGAACGAGGTTATTTCGATGAACGACGCCGCAGCAATGCGCGACATCATCGCACTCTTCGTCACAAGCCCCGAGATTGAAAAGGAGGTATGCCCCAATGAGTGAAACTAAAATTCTTGAAGGTCTTGAACTGCTTAAATCTCTCTCCCTCGTGTTTGGCCCCACGGGCTCGGAGGAAGAGGTTGCTGACGAAATAATCAAGCAGCTTGAAAACACCGACGCACAGATCATCCGCGACAGAATGAGCAACGTTTTCGCCGTTCTTCACGGCAAGAACCGCCCCGAAAAGACGGTTATGCTCTCGGCTCATATGGATGAGGTCGGATTTATCATTAAGGATATCGACGGCGAGGGCTACATCCGCTTCGGATGCCTCGGAGGCATCGACTCCCGCGTTCTCTGCGGCAGAAAGGTCACCTTCCGCGGAAAGGAAGGCGACGTCAGCGGCGTTATCGCGTCGAAGGCTATCCACCACCAGTCCGCCGAGGAGCGCAAGAACGCGACCAAGGCAAACGATATGTACGTTGACATCGGTGCAACCTCGAGAGAGGATGCCGAAAGCGTTCTTTCGCGCGGTGACAGCGGAACATTTGACAGCGAATTCGTCATCTTCGGCGAAAACGACGGCTACGCAAAGTGCAAGGCTCTTGACGACCGTCTCGGATGCGTTGTTATGATCGAAACTCTGCGCCGCATCAAAAAAGAGGGCATCGAGCTTCCCTTTGACCTCGTTTGTGCCTTTACCGTGCGCGAGGAGATCGGTATTTCGGGCGCGACTGCAGCGGCGCACCGCTTCAGACCCGATTACGCGATCGTTCTTGAAACCACCGCGATCGCGGACCTTCCCGACGTTCCCAAGAACTCGAGAGTCAGCGAGGTCGGTAACGGCGGAGTTGTTTCCCTGATGGACCGCTCCACCATCTACAACCGCGATTTCGTTGACGGCACAATGAAGATCGCCGAGGAAAACGGAATTCCCGCGCAGATCAAGCGCTATGTTTCGGGCGGCAACGACGCGGGTCATATTCATAAGACCGCGGACGGCACCCGCTGCCTTGCAATCTCGGCTCCCACCCGTTATCTCCATTCGGCTTCCTGCGTAATCTCGATCAAGGACTTTGAATCGATCAAGTCGCACGTTTACGCAATTCTCACATCTTACAAATTTAGTTGATCTCGGAGGAAATATAAATGTATTCTCTTATTAAGAAAGTTGTATGCTGCCCCGGCGTATCCGGCAATGAAAAACAGATCGCGGCTCTCCTTGAAAAGGAAGTTGCTCCCTACGTTGACGAGACCTATACCGACGCTCTCGGAAACCTTATCGCAATCAAGTACGGCAATCTCCCCGACGGCGAGCGCAAGAAGCTCCTTTACTGCGCTCATATGGACGAGATCGGCTTCATCGTTACCTATATTGAGGAAAACGGTTTCATCCGCTTTGCCCCCATCGGTGGCATCAATTTCGTTGCCGCTGCATTCAGCCACGTTGTTTTCGCAAACGGCGAAAAGGGCATTCTTGTTCCCGAGGCAGGTGTGAAGGCTTCCGAAATCGCGGCTGACAAGTGCGTTGTTGACATCGGCGCGACCTCCGCAAAGGAAGCTTCCCGCAAGGTCAAGATCGGCGATTGCTTCTCTCTTACTCACAATCTCTCGAAGCTTGGCGCAAATCGCGCTGTCGGCCGTCCCATCGACGACCGCATCGGCTGTGCTATTATGATCGAAACTGCAAAGAAGCTTGCAAAAAATTGCCCTCACGATATGTACTACGTCTTCTCGGTTCAGGAAGAAGTCGGATGCCGCGGCGCACGTCCCGCAGGTTTTGCGATCGCTCCCGACATCGCGCTTGCATTTGACGTTACCGGCACCGGCGACGCTCAGGGCTCGAAGCCCATGGCAGTCAAGCTCGGCGGCGGCGCGGCTATCAAGATCAAGGACGGCTCCGTGATCTGCTCGGGTGAAGTCGTATCCAAGCTCCAGAAGCTCGCAAAGGAGCAGAAGATCACCGCGCAGAACGAGATCCTCCTCTACGGCGGAACCGACACAAGCGTGCTTCAGGCGGCAGGTGTCGGCGCTTACGCGGGCTGTATCTCGATCCCCAGCCGTTATATCCACTCGGGTGTTGAAATGATCGACCTCCGCGACGTTGCCGCTTGCACCGATCTTGCAACAGCATTCGCACTCGATCCCACTCTCTGATGAACTCCTCTCCAATCGGAGTTTTCGATTCGGGCGTCGGCGGACTTTCGCTCCTTCGTGAGCTCCGCCGACTCCTCCCGAACGAGGACTTTATATATTACGGCGACCGCGCAAACGCCCCCTACGGTGCAAAAACGCACGGGCAGATCCTTGAGATCTCAAAGGGGATAGTTGACGTCCTTCTTTCGCGCGGAGCAAAGGCGATAGTTGTCGCCTGCAACACGGCAACGGCAGTTGCGATCGAGCCTCTTCGTGCGGCTTACCCCGAATTGCCCATAATCGGCATTGAACCCGCTGTAAAACCCGCAAGAGTTGCGGGATGCAAACGAGTTTTGGTACTTGCAACACCCGTTACGGTGAGCGAAAGCCGCTTTGCCGCTCTTCTGCGAGCAAATTCACGCGATGGCTGCGAATTTATCGGTGTTCCTTGCCACGAGCTTGCCTTTATGATCGAAAATAACAGCACATCGGAAGAGATCGAGGAATATCTCTCCTCGATATTCGCGCCCTATCGTGCAGACGGCTTCGACGGCATCGTTCTCGGATGCACTCATTATCCTCTTGTAAAGGATGAGATCAAACGTGCCGCGGGAGCGGACGTGCGCGTCTTCGACGGTGCTGACGGCACGGCACGGCACACAAAAGCTCTGCTTTCCGAGCTTTCACTTGACTCCTGGGCTCGAAAGATCGGCACAGTCGAATTCATTTCGAGCGACGGAAGCGATCACATTGAGCGCTTCTTCAATAAATTTTGCATATAACAAAGGTACACTATGACTTTTTCTGATAAAACTCTCGCCCTCGCCCGTGAGGCGGAGGCGGCGCTGTCGGATATATTTGCCGAGATCGACCGCGTTTCCTATATCGGCACCTGCCGCGTGCTTGACGCCTTCCGCGAGGAGAGAGTCAGCGACGCTTGCTTTGGCTCGACCACAGGCTACGGCTACGACGACCGCGGACGTGAGGTCCTCGACCGCGTCTGGAGCCGCGTTTTCGGCACCGAGGCGGCACTTGTTCGCCACAATTTTGTAAACGGCACCCACGCCCTCTCAACCGCACTTTTCGGTCTTCTCCGCCCGAACGATACTCTCCTGTCTGTTGCGGGCAAGCCCTATGATACCCTTGACGGCGTTATCGGCATTTCGGGCAAGACGGGCGACGGCTCGCTTGCGGATTTCGGAGTAAACTACGCACAGATCGAAATGACCGCAGAGGGCGGACTTGATGTTGAAGCCATTGTCGAGCGTGTAAAGACCGACGAAAGCGTTAAAGTCGTCTTCATTCAGCGTTCCAAGGGCTACCTCAACCGCCGCACTCTCTCGCCCGACGAGATAAGCGCGGTTTACGACGCAGTTCACGCGACACGCGAGGGCGTTTACGTTGTCGTTGACAACTGCTACGGCGAATTCACCGCAGAATACGAACCCCGTGCGGATATGCTTGTCGGTTCTCTTATCAAGAATCCCGGCGGCGGAATGGCGCTGACGGGCGGCTATATCGCTGGCAGCGAGCGTGCAGTTGAGCTTGCCTCTTACCGCCTTACCACAGTCGGCACGGGCGGCGAAGTCGGCGCGACTCTCGGTCAGAACAGAACCATGTATCAGGGTCTGTTCTACGCTCCCCACACAACGGCGGCGGCGATCAAAACCGCGCATCTCGCGGCTTACATATTCGAGAAGATGGGTTACGATACATATCCCTCCTGGAACGAAACCCGTTACGATATAATTCAGACCGTCATCACGCACGACCCCGACATTCTCTGCGCTTTCTGTCGCGGAATTCAGGCGGGTTCGCCCGTTGACTCCTTCGTAACGCCCGAGCCTTGGGATATGCCCGGCTACTCGGATCCCGTCATTATGGCGGCGGGCGCATTCATTCAGGGTTCATCCGTCGAGCTTTCCGCCGACGGCCCCATCCGTCCCCCCTATACCGTCTATTTCCAGGGCGGACTCACATACGAAAGCGGCAAGATCGGCATTCTTACAGCCGCAGATGCCGTCGCAAACTTCAAAAAGGAATGATAAAAATGAAAAGATCACTCTGTTTCCTCATCTGCATTCTCACTTGCTTCGTTCTCGTCCTTTCGGGATGTTCTGAGAGCGGCGTTCCCGACGGTTACCAAAACGTAGCCACCGAAAAAGAAGCCTTCTATTTCTATGTTCCCAAATCCTGGGTCGACAACACCTCAAGCGGAACCGCATCGGCTTACTATTCCTCGGATGACTACTCGAACGTCTCCTTCACCTGCATGATCATCGATCCCGGAGAGATGGACGATCTTGCGGAATATAAGGCTATTTCGATCGAAGAACTCAGCGCAATTCTTCCCGATTTCAAAGTAATCGAGAAGGAAACCGCAGACGATGCTCTTGCCGAAGAGGCTGCTCCCATCACCATCGACGGCAGAGAGACCATCACGTTTGAATACGAATGCACCCTCAGCGGTCAGACCTACAAATATATGCAGGCGGTCACTATGAAGGATGATTTCTTCTACATCTTCACCTACACCTCGCTTGCGGAAAACTATGACTCCCACCTTGAGGAAGTCAATTCCATCATTTCCTATATAGACTTCAAATAATTATGATCTATCTTGACAACAGCGCAACGACTCGGCTTGCACCCGAGGTGCGCGATGCTATGCTTGAGGTTTGGGACAATGTCGGCAATCCGTCATCTCTACACTCGGCAGGACTGACGGCAAAGAAAAGATTAGAAGCGGCAAGAACTTCCCTGCTTTCATCCGCGGGGCTCAAGAGTACCGAATGGCAGACCGTCTTTTGCGGCTCGGGAAGCGAGGCAAACAATCTCGCGCTCCTCGGCTCGGCACACACGGGACGCCACCTCGACTCGCGCAGAGTTCTTATCACCGACTCGGAGCACGCTTCGATCTCAAATACCGCAGAGGTACTCTCATCGCGCGGATTTGAGATAGTAAATATTCCGACCAACGGTGGCTCTCTCGATCTCGAGGCTATCGAAAAAGAAGCTAAAAAAGGAGTCTGCCTTGCATCCTTTATGCTCGTAAACAATGAAACCGGCGCAATATACGACGTCGGACGTGCCGCAGAGATGATCAAAAAAGCTTGCCCCTCGGCGCTCATTCACTGCGACGCGGTGCAGGGATTTATGCGAATTCCTCTCCCGAAGGCGCAGAACATCGACTTTTTCAGCGTCAGCGCTCATAAAATTCACGGTCCCGCGGGTGTCGGAGCACTCTTTTTACGCCGTGAGCTGATAAAGAAGCGCTACCTCTGCCCCGTCATCTTCGGCGGCGGGCAGGAGGAAGGACTTCGCTCGGGCACCGAAAATCTTGCCGGAGCGGTCGGATTTGCCAAGGCGGCAGAAATTATGAAACCCTCAAGTCGGAGGCCAAGCGGTCTTAG
>JAZSOQ010000038.1:0-13500 GCA_045537015.1 Eubacteriales bacterium | reverse complement strand
GCAAGCACCTCCGAATTTCTCGGGTCAATGTATCTGAGGAAGTACCACGACGAGCCTGCCCACTGAGGCATGGTGTCGGTCTCTCTCTTTGCAGCCGCGCCGCACTTGGGACATGTGCAATTTACGAACTCATCAATTCTTGCGAGAGGCGATTCACCGCCTACACCGGGTGCGAATTCCTCCATGGGAGGCAGGCGGAGAGGAAGCTCCTCGTAAGGTACGGGAACCATTCCGCAATGAGGGCAATGGATGATCGGGATGGGTTCGCCCCAATATCTCTGACGGTTGAATGCCCAGTCCTTCATCTTATACTGCACGCCGCCTTCGCCGACACCGAGCTTCCCCAGCTCTTCTGTCGCGCGCTTGATGGCTTCGGACTTAACGGAAATACCGTTGAGGAAGCCCGAGTTGACCATTTCGCCGTCGCCCGCATATGCTTCCTTCTCGATATCGCCGCCCTTGATGACCTCAACGATGTCGATACCGAATTTGCGTGCGAATTCCCAGTCGCGGCTGTCGTGAGCGGGAACTGCCATGATAGCGCCTGTGCCGTAACCCATCATTACGTAGTCTGCAATGTAGATCGGAATATTCTTTCCGGTGATGGGATTGATGCCCGAGATGCCGTCGAGGCAAACACCGGTCTTATCCTTGACGAGCTGAGTACGCTCGAACTCGGTCTTCTTCGCGCATTCCTCGCGGTATGCGAGAACGGCATCCATATTTGCGATCTTGTCGGCATATTTGTCGATAAGGGGATGCTCGGGTGCGATTACCATGAAGGTAACGCCGAAGATGGTATCGGGACGGGTGGTGTAAACGCGGAGCTTTTCGTCAACCTCTGCGATAGAGAAGTTAATGAACGCGCCCTCGGAACGGCCGATCCAGTTGACCTGCTGCTGCTTGATGTTGGGAAGATAATCAACGCCGTCAAGGCCGTTGAGGAGCTTATCCGCATACTCGGTGATGCGGAGATACCAAACGTCCTTGGACTTCTGAATGATGTCGGAATGACAAATGTCACACTTGCCGCCCTGCGAATCCTCGTTCGAGAGAACGACCTTACAGTTGGGGCAGTAGTTTACGAGAGCGGTATCGCGGAATGCGAGGCCGTTTTCGAACATCTTCAGGAAGATCCACTGAGTCCAGCGGTAGTAGTCCTCGTCGGTGGTATCAACAACGCGATCCCAGTCGAGAGCAAAACCTACGCGGCGGAGCTGATTTGTGAACTTCGCAATATTGTTATCGGTAACGATTCTGGGGTGAACGCCGGTCTTTACAGCGGTGTTCTCGGTGGGAAGACCGAAAGCGTCGAATCCCATCGGGAAGAGGACGTTGTAGCCGTCCATTCTTCTCTTTCTCGAAACTACCTCAAGTCCGGAATATGCCTTGATGTGTCCCACGTGCATACCCGATCCGCTGGGATAGGGGAATTCTACAAGCGCGTAAAACTTAGGCTTTTCACTTCCCTTCTCGCCGGGATCTGCGGCGTGGAATGCCTTTTCCTCGTCCCAACGAGTCTGCCATTTCTTTTCAAATTCTTTGAAATTGTTTCTCATAATATGTGCTCCTTGATAGGAATAATTTTTTAGTCTTCAACGGTAATTCTTTCGGTATCCGAATAGAGCTTATCGAGGTTATAGAACTCGCGCATCTCGCGGCTGAAGATATGAACGATAACTCTGCCGTAGTCCATGACCATCCAGGAGTTATCAGAACCTCTGCCCTCAACGCGGTCAGCTTTGATATCGATCTTCTCAAGCTGATACTCAACCTCGTCGGTAAGAGCCTTTACGTGGGTATTCGACTGCGCGGTGCAAAGTACGAAATAGTCGGTAAGGTCGATCTTGTCGCCTACGCGCATAACTGCGAGATCCTCGCCGTTTTTGTGATCGAGAACCTTATAGATTGCCTTTGCGAGCGAGAGAGAATTTTCAAAGCCCTGCTCGTCTTTTTCAACTGTTACGGAGAACTGGGTGTTTTCCATCTTTGTTTTCCTTTCTATATTAAGAAATTGATTTTTGTTTAACCCTCAACCGGTTTGGGAGGGAGTGAATAATATTTATAAATACGCAAGAAATCATCGTCACCCTCTTTGCAAAGTATCAAGGAAGGATCGAAAAGAGTTTCCGCGATTTTGTTATCGTATACGTTAAAATATGTGTTTACCGCCTCGAGCATACCTTCCTTTGAGAGAACGTAATACCAAGCTTCGGGGTTCTTTTTGTGAAGCTGCATACCGGGAGCCGTCATCATTGTGAGCTCTCTGTTCTTCGCCGAGAAGAACTTTCCTGCAAAATACGCGGCATCGTCGACGGTCATATCGGTTTCGAGCATCGGAAGCACGCCTTTGGCAAGATTTATTGCCTGCATAGCGTTCATTTCGTTCATCACCTTTTTGAAAAGCGATGACATGAACTGCTTTTGTGCGTCGATTCTTCCAAGGTCGCCTTCGGCATAGTCTGAGCGAAAACGGATGAAATCGGTCGCGTTTTTGCCGTCAAGCACCTGCAAACCTGCCTTGAGATCGATGTATAGGTCTTGGAACGGATCGCTGTACTTCATATCGAAGGGCACGTTGATCTCGACGCCTCCAACCGAATCGACGATCACCTCGAGTGCTTCGAGGTCGATCTGCGCGGTATAGTCGATATTAATGCAAAGAGTGACTTCGAGTATGTCGCGCATTTTGTAAACATCCGCATCAAGCACAATGGAGTTTATCTTATCTTCCTTGCCCTCCCACTCGATGTAAGTATCGCGCGGGATCTGCATTACCGATATTTTTCCCGAAGAAACGTCGAAGGATGCAAGCAATATCGCATCTCCCCTGCCCGATGCTTTATCGACGCCGACTACGAGAAAGAGGTATTTATCTTTCTCCCTTGAATAATCGGGGATCGGTTCCGAAGTTACTTCCGGAGGTTGGGTATTTTCCGACAAAGACTGTTCCGGTGCGGGAGAGAGAGGATTGTTATCCGTAAAAGGTATTCCTGTATCGACCGTGGGACGGTAAAGCGCCGCCTTGAGAGCGAGGAGTGAGCATAGGATAAGCAAAAGCGACAGGAGCATTATCAGCCCGATAACGTATATTTTATCAAGCTTCATTCGCCAAGCCTCGCTTTCAGATCGGCGCGTGCCTCGAGCGTCAATGGATGGATGCTGCGTTCTTTTGATCGGAGATACGAAAGCGTATTGTCGATCGACGCAAGTGCCGCGCGGTCCAGGTGACGGACGCGCTCTTGCTCATTCATATCCTCGGGTTTTGCTGAGAAGAATTCATTGCGAAGTGCTATGCACGAGGGATAAGTTCTTGTATCGTCGATATAATCGGCGAGGAAGATTATCTTTTCAAAAACGCTCATTCCCTCTCTGCCCGTGGTATGGTAGCGAACCGCATCGATCACTCGCGGGTCGGCAAATTCGGGGAATCTGTCGGGGATCGCAAGCGCGGCGGTGAGCGCGTGGATCGTCGGCATTGAGGCAAGCTCCTCGGGGAGGGGCGTCACAGAATAACTTTCAAGAATCGAAAGTTGTTCTTCGTCGGAGAGTTCCTTTGTCACGTCGTGTAGCAGCGCGGCGGATCTTAAAAGGAACAGTACTTCGTCATCTTGAAAAAAATACAGAAGCCCTAACCGGAACGCCATATCCTCTACGGCGAGAACGTGCTTCATTCGCTTTTCCGAAAGAACGGAAGCAACATTTTCACGAAGCTTTTCGATTTGAACTGGAGTTATCATCTGAACAGGCAATGGTCTTCGATATACATCTTGACCTTGGGATCTACCATACCCGAAATATCGCCGCCCTCGCGCAAAGTCTTACGCACAAGGCTTGAGGATATTTCAATCGGGTCGCTGACAACGCGGCGAACGATGGCGTTATATTTCTCGGTATACTCGCCGATCTTTTTGAGGATCCTGTTCGTTATGAACGGATCGTTTTCACGGCGGATATAGATGGGATAGCAGAGCTTGAAGATCTCCTCTGCCTGATACCACTGATCGAGTGTCAGGAACATATCTGTACCGCAGAAGAGGAACAGGCGGGTGTCGGTTGCGGACAGCTCGCGGAGAGTGTCAACTGTATAGCTGACTCCGCCGCGGCGAAGCTCGAGATCGCTGACTATAACGCCTTCGATACCGCCAAAAGCCAGCTCGCACATTGCGTATCTGTGAAAGGGATCAATAACAAAGTCAAGCTGTTTATGCGGCGGGATCGCGGCAGGGATGACAAAAAGATAGTCAAGCCGCATCTGCTTCATAAACGCCTTTGCCGCTTCAACGTGACCGTTGTGGGGCGGCGCGAAGGTTCCGCCGTAGATGCCTACGCGGCGGATATTTTCGTTATATGAGGTATTCATTTAAGTTCGATTTTGGGGTTCTTTTTCGACGGGCGGTAAAGAACCAGCTTTTTGCCGACGGTGCAAACAACAGCCGCGTCGGTTGCCTCAGCAAGCGCCTCTGCTGCCTCGCGGGGAGTCCACGCGCAGTTATCGAGAACCGAGAGCTTGATAAGCTCGCGCGCCTCGAGGGCGTCCGAAACCGTCTTTACAAGGTTTTCGCCGATGCCGTCCTTGCCCACCTGCATAATGGTCGGCTCTGCGGTTGCGAGAGAGCGGAGGTATGCTCTCTGTTTAGAAGTTAATATCATAATCCGTACCTTTTCCAAAGTTTTTCTTTTTCTTCCGCGATGCGGTTATTGAATGCGGCGGCAAAGGCTTTGACTCCCGCGCCGCGATGGCTGATCGCGTTCTTCTCTTCCGCGCTCATCTCGGCAAAGGTCTTGCCGAATGGATCGAACCAGAAGAGGGGATCATAGCCGAAGCCGGCATTTCCTCTGGGATTGAAGAGGATCTCACCGGGGCAGTAACCCGTGCCGATGATGGGATCGCCCGCAAGAGGCTGTCCTTCGGGGATAACGCAGGCGATCGTGCAAACGAAAGCCGCGCTTCTGTCGCCGATGCCCTCAAGATTCTTGAGAAGCTTTTCGTTATTTTTTTGATCGTCGCAAGGCTCGCCCGCATATCTTGCGGAGTAAACGCCGGGTTCGCCGCCGAGAGCGTTTACGATCAGTCCCGAATCATCTGCTATCGAGCAAAGGCCCGAAAACTCGGCAGCGGCGCGCGCTTTGATAAGCGCGTTTTCTTCAAAAGTCGTGCCGTTTTCCTCGATCTCGCCGACAAAGCCAACGTCATCGAGAGAAACGAGCTCGATCTCGATATCTTTGATATACTTGGAAAGGAGCTTTTGAAGCTCTGCTATCTTTCCGCGGTTTTTGGATGCTATACAAATTTTCATAGCGTCACCTTAATTGAAGAGTGCTTCGGTGAATTCCTTGGCATCGAATTCCTGCATATCGTCGATCTTCTCGCCGACACCGATGAATTTGACGGGAATGCCGAGTTCCTTGCGGATCGAAAGGACGATGCCGCCCTTTGCGGTTCCGTCGAGCTTGTTGAGAACAAGACCCGTGATCTCTGCGGCGTTTTTGAATTCCTTCGCCTGCAGGATCGCGTTCTGACCCGTTGTTGCATCAAGAACGAGGAGATTTTCGCGCGCCGCGCCGGGAAGCTCGCGGTCGATTACACGGTTGATCTTTGCAAGCTCGTTCATAAGGTTCTTTTTGTTGTGGAGTCTGCCTGCGGTATCAACGATCAGAACGTCCGCGCCGCGGTTTCTCGCGTAGTTTGCCGCATCGTAAACGACTGCCGCGGGGTCGCTTCCCTCGGTCTGCTTTACGAGCTCAACATCGGCTCTCCGGCACCATTCGGCAAGCTGATCGATCGCTGCCGCGCGGAAGGTATCGGCAGCCGCAACGACGACTTTTTTGCCCTCCTGGCGAAGTCTGTTTGAGATCTTGCCGATCGAGGTGGTCTTACCCGCACCGTTTACACCGATGACGAGGATAACGGAAGGTGTAGTCGAAAGATTGAGAGGCTCGCCGTCGCCGATCATATCGGCAATGATCTCGCGGATCGCGATTTCGGTGTCCTCGCGCGATTTGAGGCGGTCGTCCTTGATGCGCTCGCGGAGCATTTCGATAATCTCCTCTGCGGCGGCAACTCCGACGTCGGCGCAGATAAGAGCTTCTTCGAGCTCCTCAAGCGCGTCCTCGTCGATCTTGACAAACGCCTTGATAACGTTGTCGATCTGACCCATAAGGGCGTTTTTGGTCTTTCCGAGACCTGCTTTTAATTTATCAAGAAATCCCATCAAAGAGTTCTCCTTTTTTGTTTGCTATTTCCGCCACGTCGAGGGTGAGTATCTTCGAGATACCCGACTCGGGCATCGTTACGCCGTATAGTCTGTCTGCGGCGTTCATGGTGCCTCGGCGGTGGGTGATAAGTATGAACTGAGTATCGTCCGAATAACGGTGGATATACTGCGAGAAACGTTCAACGTTGACCTCGTCAAGCGCCGCCTCGATCTCGTCGAGGATGCAGAACGGAGTGGGATTGACCTGGAGTATCGCAAAGAAGAGTGCGATTGCTACAAATGCCTGCTCACCGCCCGAAAGCTGCATCAGCGACTTGATGATCTTGCCGGGAGGTGCCGCCTTTATCTCGATTCCACTTTCAAGGACGTTATCGGGCTCGGTGAGGATAAGTTCAGCCGAACCGCCTCCGAAAAGCTCGGAGAAGGTGCGCTTGAAGTTTTCGTTGATCTGGTTGAAGGAGTCAACGAAGGTCTTTTCCATTTCCGCCTCGAGGCTCTTGATGACCTTTTCAAGCTCGTTTTTCGCCTTTTCAAGGTCTGCCATCTGGGCGGTCTTTTCGTCATACTGCGCCTTTTCGGTCTGATATTCGTCGATAACGGACAGGTTGACGTGTCCGATGTTTCTGATCTTGTTTCTGTATTCGGTCTGGAGCGCGAATACCGCGGGGCGTTCCTCGGCGGTGATAAAGGGATAACCGAACGCCATTGCCTCGGCTCTTGTGAGCCCGTATTCGTCCCAGAAGGTCTTTGTCTCGGCATCGAGCTTTGCTCGGATCTGCGCAAGATTGGTTTCAAAACGGAGCTTGTCCGCAATGAGTTTATCTCTGCGAGAACGGCGTTCCTCGACCGAATTGCGGAGGGTTACGAGCTTGCCCTCGTATTCGAGAGAGCCCTCCTCGATTGCCGTACGGCGCGCGTTGAGCTCGGTAAGCTTCTCTTCTCCCGCGCCGAGAGTACTGATCGCTTCGTCAAGCTCGTGCTTGAGCTCGGCGACTCTTGCAAGTGCCTCGCTTGCGGCATTTTCTCTTGCAACGGCATCAATGCGGAGTGCGCGTGCCTTTTCGCGCGACATTTCGGCAAGCGCGTTGCAGCTTTCTATGTCACGGCGAAGCTCGGATATACGAACGGTGACGTTCATAATATCGGCACGGAGCTTATCGCGCTCCTTTAGTGCCGCGTGACGCTTTTCTTCGGTTTCGGCACGGAATTCCTCGAGCTCCGATACCTTTGCCGTCAGCTCGCGCTCGCGAGCTTCGAGCATTTCTATCTCTGCCGCGCGGCGTTCTTTTTCGCCCGCGACGTTCTCGAGATCAGCTATAAACTTCTCAAGAAGCTCGCGGTCGGCGGCAAGAGTTTCTTTATTCTTTTCAAGTCTGGTCGCTTCGACGGCGCGCAGAGTTGCGATCATTGAGTTTGCGCTTTCATCAGTCTCGATGTCGTTTTCGAGTTCGGCAAGCGAAGCCTCGAGTGCTTCGAGAGAAGAACGGAGTTTTGCTGAGTTATTTGTAAGAACTTCAAGCTCTGAGCTCATTCTCTTGATCTCGTCGGCGCGGGTAAGGATACCGCTCGAGGTGCGGAGCGAACCGCCGGTGAAGGAACCGTCGCGGTTGATCTGCTGACCGTCGAGAGTTACGGTGCGGACGCTGTATCGAAGTGCCTTTGCCATTTCGGTGGCGTTTTCGAGGTTATCGAAAACAATGATCCTGCCGAGCATTGATGACAGAACAGCGTTGAATTTAGTATCGGCGGAAACAAGCTCGGATGCGATCCCAATATAGCCATTGAAGGATGCCGCCTGCTTCATTTCGCGGGTGGGCTCGGGAGCGGGTCTTACCGACGTGAGCGGGAAGAAGGTTGCGCGGCCGGCATTGTTGCGCTTTAAGCAGGAGATCGCCGCACGCGCGGTTCTTTCCTCATCGACAACGATATTCTGTATTGCCGCTCCGAGTGCGGTCTCGATGGCGGTCACGTATTTGCTTTCAACCGTGATAAGCGACGAAAGCGGGCCGTATATCTTTCCGCCGTCGATCTTTCCCTCGGAATAGGAGCGCATAACAAATTTTACGCTATTGTTATAGCCCTCGAAATGCTCCTCCATTCGGCGGAGAGCTTCGATCTTACCGCCGAGGGTATCGATCCTGATCTCGGCAGATGTGAGATCGGAGCGGTCGCTGTCGCGCTTGATGCGAAGGGTTTCTGCTTCGGCTTTCTTTTCTGCCAACAGCTCTGCGTTTTCCGCGAGTTTGGCATCATATTCCGCAATAGTGCGCTCACTGTCCTCGCATTCAGCCTCGTGTGCGGCGGCAAGGCGGCGGCGTTCGTTTACGTTCTTTCTTGCGGCTTCATCACGTCCCTCGTCCTCTTCATCCGAGCGTCCGAGAAGCTCGAGACGGGCGTGGATGTCGGAAATTTCTTCCTTTGCCGCAGAAAGCTCTTCAAATGCAAGACCGATTGCGCTGTCATGGCTATCAGCAAGCTTTTCGGCATCGGCTGCCTGATTCGAAAGCTTTGTTTCTTCGCACGTGAGCTCGGCGATATTTGCGGCTATAGCCTTTGCCTCGCTATCCTTTGCGGCGGCTCTTGCATCCTCGTCGGCTGCTGATGTGCGAAGGCCCTCGGCTGTTGCGCGCTCGACAGAAACACTGCCCTCTGTGTGCGTGATATTTGTGTTGATGACCTTGATCTTCGCATCAAGCTCGTAGTTATCTCTTGTTCTCGCGGAGATCTCGGAAGCGATCCTTGCGGCTTCGGCTTTATTCTCAAAAGCAAGCGATTCGAGGCGTTCCTGCTGCTCGCGGAGAGTTGTAAGGCTTTCGTCGGTCTCTTCGATCTCACGGTCGGTGCGGCGAAGTTCAACGTTTGATTCATTTTCGGAAGCACGAAGACCTTCGGTATCATAGAGCCAAAGCTGGACGTCTGCCTGTCTTTTTACCTCGCTGTATTCGATGAATCTCTTTGCCTTGATGCTTTCGCGCTCAAGAGAAGCAAGACGCGAGCCGAGGACGTTTACGATGTCCTGAACACGCTCCATATTCTGCTCTGTTGCGGCAAGCTTGCGCTCGGCTTCGTTCTTGCGGTGACGGAATTTTGCGATTCCCGCGGCATCCTCGAAGATACCTCTTCTCTCGTCGCCCTTACGCGAGATGATGTCCGCGATTCGTCCCTGACCGATGATGGAATAGCCGTCACGTCCGATACCTGTGTTGAGGAAGAGCTCATAAATATCGCGAAGCCTGACCTTGCCCTTGTTTATAAAATATTCGCTGTCGCCGTTTCTGTAATAGCGGCGTGTTACTGTAACCTCGTCATAGGGACAGTCAAGTCTGGCATCGGAGCCTACGTTGGTGTTGTCGAATGTGACCGATACCTCGGCGTAGCTCATGGGCTTGCGGCTATCCGAGCCGCCGAAGATGATGTCCTCCATCTTGGTGCCTCGAAGGCTCTTTGAAGATATTTCTCCGAGAACCCAACGCATAGCGTCCGAGATATTCGACTTTCCGCTTCCGTTGGGGCCGATGATTACTGTCGCACCCGGCTCGAAGACCAATCTCGTTCTGTCGGGAAAGGACTTGAAGCCCTGAAGTTCAATTTGCTTAAGATACAATTTATACCTCCGCGATCAAAATGATCGCTTAATTTATGTCTATTATAATATTATAACCTATTATAGAAGAATTTTCAAGAATTTTTATGCGATTTATTGCATGATTTTTGCAATATTTTTCATTTAAGCGCAAAATATTGCGTTTTTTCTGCCCGACGGCGCGTGAAGTTGCTCCGCGGGGGACTTGTACCGTCATAGTTTTTTCCGATCCGTCGGTCTTTGAAAGTGCCTCATCTGCCCTCTCACAGATGCGTCTGTAAGTAAGCTCGCCCATTGCAAGCTCGCCGAGGGCGGGGTGATTTGCGCCTCCGACGACACTTTCGGGCGAGGAAAGATTCTCTCCCGAGCAAAGTCCGACACGGATTACGGGAACACCCGCTCGATCAAAAATATCAAGAACAGATGCTGTTCGCTGAATTGCTTCTTCCGTGGACAAAGGGTTGTATCTTCCGTCTGCCGACATCTCTGCGAGTTCGGTATCGGCAAATACAACGGTGGGGTACACTCTTGCGCCGTCGGCACCGAGCGAGCATATTGCTCTCGCAGTTTCGATCTCATCAGAGAGAGTCGAGCCGGGAAGACCGATCATCATCTGACCGATCAGCTTGAATCCAAACTCCTTAACAGCTCGGCACGCCTCGCGGGTTCTTTGCGCCGTATGTCCTCTCTTTGAGGCAGAAAGAACCGAGTCGGACATACTTTGTATGCCGAGCTCTACGGTTTCGACGTGATGTGAGTGGAGTATTTCAAGGATCTCTTGGTCGATATAATCGGGGCGGGTCGAGCATCTGACTCTACTTACGTCCCCCCCAGCAACGAATTTATCGGAAATTTCGAGAAGGTGAAGCATAAGATCGCGGTCGATGCCCGTGAACGAGCCGCCGAAAAAAGCGATCTCAACGTCATCCTCGGGAGAAAGCGTTGAAAGAGCTTGTTTTATCTCATTTTCTACGCCCGATTCATCAAAGGAAACACAGCCCGATATTTTTCGCTGATCGCAAAAAACGCAGTTATTGGGGCAGCCGAGATGGGGTATAAATACGGGAATATTGACGTGGCGCACCTATCTTTCTCCTTTCCGAAAAAACACTTTTGCAGGGTGAACCGAAAAATCCACCCTGCGAATATAAAAATTAAAGTTCACCAAAGAGAGTGAGTGCCTGCTTTGCCGCTGACTGCTCTGCCGCGCGCTTTGTTGCGCCCTCTCCCGTTCCGATGATATTGGAATTAAGACGAGCCTCGACGGTGAAGACCTTTGCATGATCGGGACCTCTTTCGCCAACCGTCACATATTCAAGTATCTCGCCCTCGGAGCGCTGAATAAACTGCTGAAGCAGAGTTTTGTAATCCGCGCCGTGCCATTCGGCAAGAAGCACCTCAAGGCGAGCCTCTACCAGGGGCATCAGATACTTTCTGATCGAATCCTTTGCCTCATTATTTGCGCCCGCATCGAGATAAACCGCTGCAAGCAGAGCCTCAAAGGCATCGGCAAGGATGGACTTTCTTTCGCGTCCGCCGCCCCTTTCCTCGCCCTTTCCGAGCAGGAGAACCGATCCGAGATCTATCTTTCCCGCATACTCTGCAAGAGCCTTTTCACAGACAAGCTCTGCTCTCATACGGGTAAGATCTCCCTCGGGATGATCCGCATACTTGCGGAAAAGATATTCGGCGGTCACCGAAGAAAGTACCGCATCTCCGAGAAATTCAAGGCGTTCGTTGCATTTATGTTTTTTGATTCCGCCGTGCTCGTTGGCATAAGATGAATGCGTCAACGCTTCCTCGAGCAGCGATCGGTCTTTGAAATCATAGCCGATTTTCGCCTCAAGCGCGGCTGTATTTACTGTATCGAACACGATACCATATTCTCACTTTCGTTATTTTTCACTTGCGCCCGACACAGCGGCTTCCTCGGTCTTTTTCGAAGCCGTTTCGGGCATAAAGAGCTTTGTTTCGCGGGCGATGCTGTAAATTACTCCCGAATCGGCATAAGCGATCGCCTGTCTGATAGCGTTTTTAACCGCCTTGGCATTGGACGAGCCGTGCGCCTTGATGACGGGCTTCGAAATACCGAGAATCGGCGCGCCTCCGTGCTCGTTGGGGTCAAAGACCGCCTTTACTTCGTTGATCTTTTTCTTTATAAGCAATCCCGAGATCTTGGCAAGCATATCGGCATAAAAAATATCCTTCATAGTGCGCAACATCATTTTGCCCATTCCCTCGATGGATTTGAGCAGGATATTACCCGTAAATCCGTCGGTAACGAGAACGTCGCAGGCATCCTTCGGAACCATATTTGCTTCGATATTTCCAACAAAATTAAGCGAGGGAGAATCCGAAAGTAGCTTATATGATTCAAGCTGAAGCTCAGTGCCCTTGGTTTCCTCGGCACCGTTGTTGAGAAGTCCGACGCGAGGAGCGGAAAGGCCGTAGATCTTATGCATATAAATGCTTCCCATAATGGCAAACTGCTCGAGATATGCGGGAGTTACCGAAATATTCGCACCCGAGTCAAGAAGCAGAACGGGAGGCGACATCGGCAAAATACTTGCAATAGCGGGGCGTTTGATGCCCTTGATCTTTCTGACGATCAGGGTTGCGCCGGTAAACAGAGCGCCTGTGTTTCCGGTGCTGACAAGTGCGTCACCCTTGCCCTCGGCAAGCATAGTCAGAGCAACATTCATACTCGATTCCTTCTTCGCCTTCATAACGGCAAGAGGAGGGTCGGTCATTTCGATAGTGAGAGGCGCGTCCACTATATCAAAGCGGCGCAGATCCATGCCTTCAGCATCGGCAATTCGCAATATCTCTGCCTTATCGCCGACAAGTATGAAATTAGCATTGTATTCGAGCGACGCGGCATAAGCACCCTTGACGACCTCAAGTGGTGCCTTATCGCCGCCCATACAGTCAACAATTACTCTCATTTCTCTTCTCCGTCGGGTTTCTGCCCGAAGTTCTTTATCTCGCGGAGAGCTCTCTCCGCATAAACGGTATATCTTGCAACCTTGCCGCCCTTGACCTTCATAGGGAGGGGCGCGATTATTCCGAAATTGGCATTCATTGGAGTAAAGCTGCCGCTTCCTCCTTTTGAAACATAAGAAGCCATTGCGCCTATCATCGTCTCCTCGGGGAAAATAACGGCATCCTCGCCGAGAGCGCGGCGAGCGGCATTAAGTCCCGCAACAAGTCCGGATCCTGCCGATTCGATATATCCCTCAACACCAGTCATCTGACCCGCGAAATATACGCCGGGACGGGAGAGGAGCGAATAATCTGCTCCGAGGAGTCCGGGGGAGTTGAGATATGTATTTCTGTGCATAACGCCATAACGCAGGAATTCTGCGTTCTCAAGTCCCGGGATCATCGAAAAGACTCTCTTCTGCTCGGGAAAAGCAAGATGAGTCTGGAATCCGACGAGGTTATACATACTTCCCGCTTCATCCTCGCGGCGAAGCTGAACGACGGCGTGGTAGCACTTCACCTCGGGGTGACGGGGATCGTTGAGTCCGACGGGCTTGAGCGGACCGAAAAGCAGGGTGTCTCTTCCCCTCTTCGCCATAACCTCAACGGGCATACAGCCCTCAAAGACCTTAAGATCCTTTTGCGATTCCTTATCAAAATCGTGAAGCTCGGCTTCGCGCGCGGATACAAGTGCGTCATAAAACGCATCGTACTGCT
>JAZSOQ010000057.1:0-28450 GCA_045537015.1 Eubacteriales bacterium | reverse complement strand
TGAATGATGAAAACTTTATATATGATTGGTGGCACGATGGGAGTGGGAAAAACAACTGTGTGCCAACAGCTAAAACGAGATTTACAGAATAGCGTATTTCTTGACGGAGATTGGTGTTGGGATTCAAGTCCGTTCCAAGTAACCGATGAAACAAAAGCAATGGTGACGAATAATATTTGTTACTTACTCAATAATTTTCTAAAATGTTCTGCATACGATAATATTATTTTTTGTTGGGTGATGCATGAGCAGAGTATTATTGATTCCATACTTGAGAAGCTGGATACACAGAACTGTGAGGTGAAATGCGTCTCGCTTGTAGCGGATGAAAAGACTCTGTGTGAAAGATTATCAATGGATGTAGAAAGAGGTATTCGCTCTGAAGATGTAATTGAGAGAAGCATAGCAAGAATACCGATGTATCAAGCATTGGGTACCATTAAAATTGATACAAACGCAAAAGCCGTGGCTATGATTGCCAATGAGATAAAGCAGTTGTAATACTGACAAATTCCAATATGTCAAATTGAGGAGAGATAACGCTCTCCTCTACCAAAAGTCATAAAAACAGTCATAAACATTGAGAGAGCCTTACAATATTTCAAAATCGAATGTGAAGAGAGGGCTTTAAGGTAATACCGCACAATTCCGATGGCACATTTGCGCGCCACGAAGTTGTGCGGTATTGCTTTAATATTTCTGTCTAATATGCAGTACAGACTCCGCCACCCCTCATTCGTCACGCTCGCGCGTGCCACCTGTCTCGCTGCGGCTCGGTCACGCCGCGGGTCTGACAGTCCCCCGGACTGTCATTCAATACCGCGTCGCCGCTTTGCTACCCAAGGTCCGGGAGAAGGCGAATGGGTTGGTTCGTAATCCTTCGTATTTCAGCGAATAGTGTTTAATGCTATAATTTTGTTTAGGCAGATCGGAATGATTTATTAAAAGAAGTTTGTGCAAACTCCATTGCGAGTGCAAAATAATTCAAATAAAAATATTCCTTGTTGACCAACTGAATTATAGTAATGAATATTATTCGCTGAACAAATAAGCGAATCGCACAAACTTTTAGCCTTCTCCCGGATCTTGGGAGAAGGTGGCGCGAAGCGACGAATGAGGGGTGGCGGAGTCTGTACTGCACAATGGAGAAGGGTATTTATTGCAATCAAACGATACCAAGAACGCTATGTTCGCACTCGCATATAATTATTCATGCACCGCAGGTGCGGTTCATCAGCGAAGCGGCTTCATTATTCATTATTCATCAATAATCAAGACTGGTCAAATGAATAATGAATGATGAATAATGAATAATTGAAGCCGCCCTTGTCATTTCCCGTAAAAATAATTTATATTTTGTTGTTTATTTATTATTATGGTTTTGGTATAATATAATCGATTCATTTCATTTCGGAGGACTATTATGCCGATCTTCGGGATCGTTAAAAAAATATGCTGCGTGTGGTTGGCGGCGGTGATGGTTTTTGCGTGCTTGCCGCTTTTTGCGGTACAGAGCGATGCTGTGACGCCTACATATTACGTCAGCAACGAGTATAAATCAAGTAAATATTACAAGGCGCTCAAGGATTACCAGCTGACGGGCGACGAGAGATATGACGTCGTTTCGATCGCGCTGACGCAGTACGGCTATCACGAGGGCAATGACGACTCGGATATGAGCGGCTCGAACCTTGAGGGCTTCAAAAACTTTGCCGAGTACAACCGTATGTACGGCAAGCTCGACAACGGCGAGGGCAACGGAATGAGCTACGGCTATTCCTGGTGCGCGGCTTTCGTTTCCTGGTGCCTGCGTCAGGCGCGGGTGTCGGAATCGACCGTTCCGACCTTCGTCAGCTGTTCGCGCGCGGTAAGGGATTTCCGTTCGCGCGGAATGTTCAAGGAGGCAAAAAGCGGCTATATCCCGCAGACGGGCGATATTATTTTCTTCGTCAAGCCCGAGGATGCCGCGCAGGGCTACGTCGCGAGCCACGTCGGACTCGTTATGGGCACCGACAGCGGATTTGTCTATACCGTCGAGGGAAACACGGACAATTACTGCGTTTGCCAGAAATCCTATCCCTTCGACAGCGAAAAGCTCGTCGGTTATGCTACACCGAACTATAAAACTCTCGAGGGCACCAAGTATGATTTTACATACAAGACCGATCAGAAGCTACCGGGCTTCTATACGCTGACAAATGACGTGCCCGTCTGCCGCGAGATCAACGTCCGCGAGGATGTGATCGGTCAGCTTAAAGCGGGCGAGAGAGTCGAGGTCAAGGAAGTCGATCTTGGCTGGGGACTTGTTGATTTCGGCGGCGTCGAGGGTTGGATATATCTTCTTCATGCCGAAAGGGAGCAGTTCACCCTGATGCTTGATACAAATGGGGGCGAGTCGCCGCTTGCGTATCATCATAAGGACGCGGGCGTACCGCTTGAGCTCGCTTCGCGCATCCCTCGCCGCGAGGGTTACAGCCTCATCGGCTGGTCGTCGGTAAAGGGCGGCACGGTCGAGTACTGGCCCGATTCGGTCTACACCGCCGATGCCGATGCCACGCTTTATGCCATCTGGCGCATTGAGGAGTATACGATCGAGTTTGTAGATCACGACGGAAGAAGCATCTCCTCCGGCAAATATCCCTACGGCAACAAGATAATCATCCCCAAGGATCCCGTCAGACCTGCGGATGAGAAGTATACCTATGAATTTTCGGGCTGGAATAAGACCGTCAGCGAAACGGCTCGCGGCAACGAGGTCTACCGCGCGGTATATAAAGCCGTGCCGATCCCCGTCGAGACCGATCCGCCCGAAACAACGGCTGAACCCGAGGTCACCACAGCTCCCGAAACTACTGCGGAGGTTACGGTGGAGATTACCATCCCCGGAACTGAACCCGAAACCACCCAAGCGGAGCCCGAGCCCGAGACCACTCCCGAAACCGTCGGAACTACAGCTCAGGAGACCGAACCCGAGGTGACGACCGAAGTCGAACCTCCCATATCGGTTCAGGATAACGGATTTATGAAATATTACTACCTTCTGATCGCCGTTATCGCGATCGCGATAATCTTCCTTTGCTTTAAGAGGAAAAGAGATGTATAATATAATTAAGGCTGTATCGTAGAAAGTGATACAGCCTTAATTGTTTTTGGGCTTATATAACAGATGAGCTCATAGGCGGAAAGTCAGCCCCATAAATAGGAGCCGAAATAATATAATGGCTATGAGTGCGCTTGTCGTTCGTATAGTACAGACTTCGATCTCCTCATTCACCGCTCCTCGCGGTCCCCTTTCCCCGCTGGGGAACGCTAAGGGTGCCTGCAAATCCTTTGAAATTCAGCGAACATCGAATACTGCTATAATTATGTTTGGGCAGATTGGAATATTTTTATTTATATAATTCCGCACTCGTAATAGAGTTTTTGCAAATTTTTTAATAAAATATTCCAATTTGATATGTAAAATTATACTGCGAAATCGTCTTCGCTGAATAGTTAGCGATTAGCGCCTTACCATCAGCGTTCCCCAGCGGGGAAAGGGGACCGCGGGGAGCGGTGAATGAGGAGAGCGGAGTCTGTACTGTATATTCGACAAACATCGATCTCGTTTTTTCATACGTTTTAGCAATCAAAATTCTTGGCAATTAACAAGACCGCCCCATTGACTTTGCTTCGAATATATGCTATAATCATTTCAGTAAAACATTTCATCCGAGGTGTGCTATGAACGAAAAATATTACAATGATATTATAAAAAACAGAGTGCAGCGGTCGATGCGGAGGGAGTTTCCCGAGGCGGATTTTGCCGCGCGGCATTCGGCGCTCGGCACTCCCGCACTCGAACGTATGACAGATCGCTTCGAGATTGCCGCGCGCGTAGAGGAGCCCCATATTTTTGAGGGTCAGCAGATCGTTTTTATGCGCACCCTCGGCAAGCTGCCCGACATTTTCACAAAGGACGAGTGGCGCGCGATCAGGGCGGAGCACATCGTTCACGAGAGCGGATATCAGTCAAACTACACGCCCGATTATATTTCTGCGATAAAATCGGGCCTTCTTTCGCGCCTTGAAGGAGCCGACGAACACCGCGCGCGCGTGATAAAGGCGATCCTCGACCTTGCCGAAAGATACCGCAAGCACGCAGAGGAGATCGGCAGAGCCGACGTTGCCGAGGTGCTCGCGCAGGTCCCCGCAAAGCCCGCAAGGACTCTGCGAGAGGCTTTGCAGTTCTTCAGAATTTTGCACTACTCGCTCTGGCTTGAAGGCGATTATCACAACACCGTGGGCAGATTCGACCTTCATTTTGCGCCCTACTATTATGCCGACCTTGCGGCGGGCAGGCTGACGAAGGAATCCGCGCTCGAGCTGATCGAGGATTTCTTCATCTCCTTCAACATCGACAGCGATATGTATAGCGGCATTCAGCAGGGTGACAACGGTCAGAGTCTGATGCTCGGCGGTCTTACGGCTGAGGGCGAGGATTGCTTCTCGGAATTTTCCGAGCTCTGCCTCATCGCCAGCCGAAATCTGCGCGTCATCGACCCGAAGATCAACCTTCGCGTCAATAAAAACACGCCCGAAAGCCTCTATGAGCTCGGAACGACGCTGACGGCGGTCGGTCTCGGCTTCCCGCAGTATTCGAACGATGACGTCGTTATCCCCGGGCTTCTTGAGCTTGGATATGACTACGCCGACGCGGTCAATTATTCGGTCGCGGCTTGCTGGGAGTGCATCATCCCCGGCTGCGCGATGGACGTGGTCAATTACGGCTCGTTCAATCTCAGCCTGGCTGTGCGCGAGGCGATAGTTGCCAACCTCGAAAAGGCGGCGGATTTCGAGAACCTTATGAGTTCGGTCAGGGAAAATATCGAAAAACGCTGTACTGCAATGGTCGAGGCGCGCAAAAAGCCGCTCTGGCAGATGCCTTCGCCCGTGCTCGAGATGCTTTTCTCCGAGATCAAGTATCGCAATTTCGGCTTCCACGGCGCGGGCATCGCCTCGGCGGCGGATCAGCTCGCGGCGGTGAAGAAGTATGTTTTTGATGAAAAAACGGTCGCTCCCGCGCGCCTTCTTGAGGCGATCGAGAGCAATTTCGAGAACGACCCCGAGCTTTTGCATCTGCTTCGCTACGAGGCACCAAAAATGGGCAACGACGAGGACGAAGCCGACGGTATGGCTTGCAAGGTTCTTGAATTTTATGCCGACGCGCTACGCGACAAGCGTAATATCTTCGGCGGACGCTTCCGCGCGGGCACGGGTACGGCGCTGATGTATATCAACGATGCGCGCAATACTCCCGCAACCGCCGACGGCCGCCGCGACGGCGAATCCTTCGGCGCAAACTACGCTCCAAACCTCTTTTCGCGCATTTCGGGACCCGTTTCGCTTGTCAGATCGTTTTCCAAGCCCGATCTTGCCAAAACGATCAACGGCGGCCCCTTCACGGTCGAATTTTCCGCGGATATGTTCAAAAATGACGAGGCGAGGTCGAAAACGGCGAAGCTCGTCAAGCACTTCATCGACCGCGGCGGGCATCAGATCCAGCTCAACGCCGTCAGCCTCGAGGATATGCTCGATGCACAGGTAAATCCCAAGGCGCACCGCTCGCTCATCGTCCGCGTATGGGGCTGGTCGGGCTACTTCGTCGAGCTCGACAGATGCTATCAGGATCACGTCATCGCGCGCAGAAGGTACACGGTATGAGCGGCGTCATCTTTGACATAAAGGAATTTGCCCAGCACGACGGCGACGGCGTGCGGACGACGGTGTTCTTCAAGGGCTGCCCGCTCAGATGCATCTGGTGCCACAACCCCGAGGGACTGTCGCCCGAGCCAGAGCTTTACGTCGGCACAAACGGCTGCACGGGCTGCGGACTCTGCCGAAAGCCTTGCAACCACCCCGATTGTGTATACGGACGCTGTCTGCACATCTGCCCGCAAGGACTTTTGCGTGTCAGCGGCAAGGAATACGAGGCACGGGCGCTTGCCGAAAAGGTCAAAAAAAGCGCCGATTTCCTCTCCGAAAACGGCGGCGTGACTCTTTCGGGCGGCGAGCCCTTGATGCAATGGGAATTCGCGCTTGAACTGATACGCGAGCTCAAACCGCTCCACATCGCCATCGAAACAAGCGGATATGCCGATGCGGAGATTTTCCGCAAGGTCATTTCCGAATGCGATCTGGTAATGATGGATCTCAAGCTCGCCGACAGGGAAGAGCACAAGAAATTCACGGGCGTTTATAATGACAAAATTCTTGCGAATCTCGAGATCCTCAAGTCGAGCGGCAAGGATTTTCTCCTCCGCACGCCCCTCATCCCGGGCATCACGGATACCGATGAAAACCTCGCCGCCATCGCCCGCCTCGCAAGCGGCGCACCCGTCGAGCTCCTCCCCTACAACAACCTCGCCCCCGCGAAATATCCCTCGGTCGGCAGAGAGTTTACGAGTCTGATTGCCGAGAGCGAGAGCAGAATCAAAAGCGCGGACGGTTTGCCGGGGAATTTTACCCTTAGATAGTGGACAGTGAACAGATAAGAGTGGACAGTGGACAGTGGACAGTGAACAGAAAGTTGCGGGCAAATAATTTTGTTCAGTACATCAAAATGTTGTTGACTGCAAAACTGTAATAAACTAAAAAACTCGGATATTTTGAAGCTTTCACTTCGAAATATCCGAGTTTTTTTGTATTGAATTAATTAAGGGCACGATGGGTTGCTAAAAGCTGAATTAAATTATCAACCCGCATCTTTCTGTTCACTGTCCACTGTCCACTCTTATTTGACCACTGTTCACGGTCCACTAATATTCTCACAAACCCCAACAAAGATCGGCAACCCGCTCTGCGTGTCGATGATGGCGTAGACGAAGGGGCGGTCGAGCTCTACGCGGTAGTATTCGATCTTCTCGGCGGGGGCGCATTCGGGGACCACTGTTATCGCCGTGACTGCCGCGGCGCGGGTGCCCGAGTTGTCAAGCTCGATGAAGGTCTTCTGGACCGCTTGGTCGATGAAGAGGTTGCCCTTCGATGATGTGCCAAGACCGGAGAAATCCGCCGTCGCGCCCGAAAATGCGCTCGGCATTCCCATTTTTGAGAGGACTTCGACGAGCTTTACCGTGCATTCAAACGAGAAATGCGGCATTTTGGCGCTGACCTCAACGGAGTTGTACTGCGCTTTTTTGCGCTTGTCGTAGAGTTTTAAGAAGGTCTCGCCGTCAAGAGAGGCGGCGTAATCGTAAACGTTGCCCTCGGGAAGGAGCGCGAGGAAGGCGTAGTTTCCGCCCGAGTAATTCTTGACGATTCCAACCTCGTTTTTTCCCTCGATGTAGCCGTCGCAGTCGCTCCACATGAAGGTAGCTTTATCTTTGCCGTTGAAAACATCCTCAAAGCAGGCTCCGTCGTCGGTCTGATCCGCCCAGAGCGCGTCGAGGGCGAGGGCGTTGAGGAGAACCATCACGGTGTTGGGATCAACGGAATCCTCACTTAAGATTTCGTCGATCATACCGAAAGTCTCTTTCTTTGCCCAATTATTGATGTCGCCTACCGACTTCGGAATGTTGGCAGATACAATGTCGGCATCAAAGGTGTTTTCGACCGCCTTGATGAAATTCTTGTTGACGCTGAAGGAGGGGTCATTCGTGACCCAGATCGCGTTTGCAAGGTTGAATTTCGCGTTGTCGGTCGATATCAGCGACGAGGTGTAGTTGAAGAGCTGCCCGTTGAGCTTTTCGATCGGCAGCCCGCCGAGAACCTGTTCCATTTCGGCAAGTGTGTTTCCGTTCGCCCCGTTTGCCGTCATTGCGAGCGCGATCATAGCGGAGAGGGGAGAGACGAGAAGCGCGTCGCCCTCAAAATTGCCGCGGCTTTCGCAGAGAAGCTTCAGCGAAAAATCAGCGTAAGCCTCGCGGAAATCATTGCTGACCTCACCCGCAGTACGGCTCGGCGCAAATGTGCGCGCGGTCAGATATTCAACTCCCGCGCCCTTCATCGGGGAGTAATCGGGTTCGGTCATTTCTGCTGTCTCGCGGGGCTTTGCGGCTTTTGAGGAATAGTCTGTTCTGAAATAATAATAATGTTCTCCGCCTTCGGTGTCGCGGACGAGGACAAGATAGGACCAAATCGTATATTTCTTCGTTTTTTCGCCCTCTCTGTGCCACCAATCGGTCTGGACTGTTATTTGACGTCCATTGCGTTCGGTGTCAATGATCAAGTCGATGTATCCGTGCAGCTCAACTTCGATGTCGCTGTCGTCTACCTTTGATATCCGCGAGACTGTATAGCTCGAAATATCAAAATCCGTTTCGATCGTAACAGAGACTGATTTGTCGGCGCTTCCTACGGGTTGATAATTGCTTCGGTATTCCTCGATCGTGCTTATTAAAGCTTCCTCGCTGAATTCACCGCTCCATGCTTTCAGGATATGCTCCTTGCTGCTTACCCCCTCGGTGTCGGTACAGCCGGGAAACAATAAGCAAACTGCCAAAATGGCGCAAATGAGGCGTAAATAATTCTTTTTCATGGTTTTTTCTCCTTTTTGCTTGGATATATTTTTATGATGGGGCGCTGTATGCCCTCCCAACCCTCCCGCAAGCGGGAGGGCTTTAATTTAGATTGCGTGCTTAATTATTTAGTGGATTTGTTTCAACTAAAACTTAATAATTAAGAGCACGCTTGTCGCTCGTGCAGTACAGACTCCGATCTCCTCATTCACCGCTCCCCGCGGTCCCCCTTCTCCGCTGGAGAAGGCTAATGATGCCCGCAAACTCCTCCGAACTTCAGCGAACATCGGATATTGCTATAATTTTATTTGGGTAGATTGGAATATTTTTATTAAAAAATTACGCATTCTTGGTGGAGTTTGAACTAAATTATTTCAATAAAAATCTTCCAATTTGCCTGAACAGAATTATATATTTGAACGATATTCGCTGAACAAATTGAATTAGCGTGCCAACCCTTAAGCCTTCTCCAGCGGAGAAGGGGGACCGCGGGGAGCGGTGAATGAGGAGATCGGAGTCTGTACTGCATATTCGACAAAAGCATTAATTAAATTATCATATTGGAGATAAAGACTTATTTTTGGTTATGAGTATCACTTCGAATTATATCAATTTTTAAGTGAAATAGGTGATACAAACTCGTACTAAATTCAGCAAAACTATTCAATTTATACTCGTTCCGAACATTTTCAATAAATTGCTTTTCGCCTGCGAAAAGCTACCTTAACATTCCGCTTTTGCGGAATATATCACTCGCGCTATGCGCGAATATCACTTTTGCGAAGCAAAAATATCACATTTCGCCGCAAGGCGAAATATATATCTGCGCCGTTTCGCGGCGCTTACTTATATAGACGCAAAACCGCGGAAAAAGTTCCGCGGTTTTGGAAAAAATTTTTAATCAAGTTTGTTGAGATCGTCCAGGGTCTGCTTTATCAGTCTCGGAACTGCCTTCGAGGCGGTCTTTATAAGGGAAGCGATTCCGCCCGCTCTGCCTACGTCAAGCTCGCTGTTGAGGGTGGGTTCGATCGAGCCAAGCCAGCTGTAGGCGAGTGCCCAGTTGAGGTATCTGGTCTCGCTGATGGTCTCAAGCATTGCAACCGATTCCGCATCGCGCATTCCGCGGTAGCAGAGTCTCTCGTAATAAACGGGAAGAACGTCGCGCCAGGAGTAGAAGGAAAGCGCATCCATAACCGCGGCGGTGCGCTCGGGGGTAGCGCAAGAGGTGGGGATGGTCATAAGCAGGGTGGACCAGAGCATATTGCTGAGGTAGTTTTCCTGATCCGCGTTATATTTCGGAATGGGAAGGATTCCGTAGGGGTTGGTCATCTCCTGAAGCTCTGCGGCACCCGCCTTGAGCTCGCCGCCCATAAATACGGAACGGTTCTGCGAGAAGATGTCATGGATATAATGCTTGCCCGTTTCGTTTGCGCTGATATACGTACCGTTGTTTGTGGCACCGGTGAGCGCGGCGATGGTTTCGGTTACGTCATAAACGGTGGCGCTGTTCGCCATTGCAAAATAGGGAACGCCCTCGGAGTCCTTGAGGCAGTAGTGCTCGTTGCAGCCCACCATCAGAGCGTTGATGAGGTTTTTGAAGGATGCCATACCGTAAAGGCTCGAGCCGTTGGTGTCGAAGTCCCAGGAAGCATCACCGCGAAGGGTAGCGCACTGCGCGGCAAGCTCGGTAAGGCGGGGGAGAGTCCAGTTGTTGTTGTATACGTCCTCGTAAGGAGAGGGAATGCCCATATCCTCGGCAAGGGTCTTGTTGAAGTAGATTCCCCATGTTCCCTCAAAGGACATAAGATTGGCATCGCTCGAGAGATAATAGAGGTGGTTGCCGAGAAGAGTACCGTCATCCTTCAGCTGCTGATTCCACCAGGGCATATCAATGTTGAGGTTCTGGACGTCATAGAGATTGTAAAGATATGAGCGAGTGAACATCGAGCCGACGTGGGTCGAGCGGAGGTATGCAACGTCATAAAGATCGTCACCCGTGGATACGGCGTTCTGGATCTCGGTGAGTTGATTGTCCCAGCCGCAGTAATATTCGGTGAGGTCGATCTTGTATTTTTCCTCGACCTTGAGCATAGCGTTGTACTTTGCGTCATTTACCGATTCGCCATTGACGTCGTCGGCAAGGACGTTCATTATCATATAATACTTCTGTTCGCTGTTGAAGATAACGAATTCCTCGTTGCCGTAGTCAACTTCAAGGAAGGGGTATTGATATTCAGTCTCTTCGGGGGCGGTATCATCGGGCGGAAGTGTTTGGACGGTAGCCGCCGGCTGGGTGCTGTCCTCTGCAGGACCCGTCTCGGCGCAGGATAATACGGGAAGGATCATAGCGATGCAAAGACAGAGTGAGACGATGAGGCGTAGATACTTGCTTGATCTGTTGGATTTCATTGTGATTCTCCTTTATAATGATTTTTTATGCACCTTTATGATGAAGGGGAGGAATTGGGTTTTCCATTCTCTTTTGGATCTTACGAAGTATGACCGCGTAGCAGATATAAAGCACGACTGTGGTCGCAAGCCACGAGATCGGGTAGGAGATGTAAAGCGATTCGGGGGTCCTGAACTCCGCGAAGATGGTGTAGACCCATACAACGCGCATCGCGCAGGCACCGATAAGGCTGACGAGCATTGAGGTCGTCGAGGCACCGAGTCCGCGAAGCATACCCGACATTACCTCCATAAGTCCGCAGAGGAAGTAGAAGATCGTGGTATAGAACATTCTTCTCATACCGAATTCGATGATAGCCACCTTGTTAGCCGCGCCCTCCTTGGGAAGGAAGATGTTGAGCAGCGGCTCACCGAAGGCGTAGGTTACAAGGCAGAGTGGGATTCCGATGATCAGAACCGAGAGCAGGCAGTAATAGCAGGTCTTTTTTACACGCTTGATCTCGCGCGCACCGAGGTTCTGACCCGAGAAGGTCAGCGCGGCGTGATAGAAGGAGTTGAGCGCGATGTAGATCAGTCCGTCGATAGTGCCTGCGGCACCGTTGCCCGCAACGCCGATCTTGTCAAAGGAGTTGACGGAGGACTGGATGATTACGTTCGAGAAGGAGAAAAGACAGCCCTGAATTCCCGCGGGAATGCCGACCTTGATGATCTTTACCATCAGATAGGGCGCGATGTGAAGGTGGCGCAGGTCGAGCTTGCATTCATCGTCAAGCCGTGTGAGTCGGATGATAACCAGGGTTGCCGAGAGGTACTGCGAAATGATCGTCGCAAGCGCAACGCCCGCAACGTCGAGGTGAAGAACGGTGACGAAGAAGAGGTTACAGATGACGTTTACCGCACCTGCGACCATAAGGAAGTAGAGGGGGCGCTTGGTGTCGCCCTTTGCACGGAGGAGCGCGGCGCCGTAGTTATAAACCATCTGCGCGGGCATACCGATGAAGACTATTCGCATATAAAGCGCGGCGTGGTCAAGGACGTCGAGGGGGGAATCCATCATTATAAGCAGGGGCTTGCAGGCGATAAATCCGATCACTCCGACAACAACGCCGAGTATGGCGGCGATGGTGATTGCGGTGTGAACAACGTCGTTTGCCTCGTCATCGCGCCCCGCGCCGAGCGAGTGCGAAAGGGTGACGGATGCGCCGACCGAAAGACCGATGAAGAGGCCCGTGATCAGATTCGAAAGCGCGCCCGTGGAGGTAACTGCGGCAAGCGCGGCTTCTCCGTCGGCGGCAAAATTCGAAACGATGAGGGTGTCGGCGGTGTTGTAAAGGAACTGCAAAATGCCCGTCGCGAGGATGGGTAGCGTAAAGAGAAGAATGGGCATAAAGAGAGGGCCCGAGGTAAAGTTGATCTCTTTCTTTGCCTTTAATGTTTTGGCTGCTGAAGTTGACATATCTTCCTCCGATAGGCATAGTATGATATGTTAATTATAGCACACAGAAAGTGAGAAGTCAATGAGTTTTGGCGAATAAAAATCCGAAAAAATTCAAAGAAAAATCGAGAAGGTATGGAAAAATCCGTAAATATGTGATATAATATAATTGGTGTATAATATAAAGATATTATTGAATGGATTTTTATCAAAATCCGGTACGGAAATATTTGCACTTGATTGTTGATCTGATGGGGAAATTTCCGCGCAACGCAAGGAAATTCACATCAATTATTAATTATTCATTATTCATCAGCGAAGCGGCTTCATTATTCATTAAAACATCTTCGTTCGGCAAATGAATGATGAATGATGAATGATGAATAATGAATAATTTTGGAGTATAAGAAATGAAGACAGGACCTATTTTTCACGAGAGAAATTCATATCGCCGGCCGCTTATCATAGCGCACAGGGGCTGTAATAATTACGCGCCGCAGAATTCGCTTCCTGCCTTTGAGGCGGTTGCAAAGATGGGCGTCTGGGCGATCGAGACCGACATTCATCTGACCCGCGACGGCGTTGCGGTCTGTATGCATGACAGCACCCTTGCCACAATGACGGACAACGACGGAATCATCGAGGAAATGACCTTTGAGGAAGTCAGTGGGGCTCGCATCAACAAGGGCGTCTGCGCGGACAAGCTTCCCGAAGATCAGCTCCGCGTGCCCACTTTTGAAGAATATCTTGATGTCTGTATGCGTTACGGCTGCGTGCCCTTCATCGAGTTCAAGACCCCCGAGGGAGTTGAGGCGGCAATAAAGGCGCTCCGCCGCCGCGGAATGCTTGATTACGCCGTCGCGTCGTCGGGCAAGCTCGACCATCTGATCGAGGCAAGACGCCTTTCCTCCGAAATTTTTATACATCACATTTTCTCGAAAGAGAAGCATTTTGACACGCTCTGCGACCTCGGCTACGCAGGACTTTCGCTCAAGATCGCCGACCCCGTCGATCTTCCCGAGGGTATCATCGGCGACATCCACGAGCGCGACCTCCGCATCTGCCTCCGCGCCGCAGATACAAGAGAGAAGCTCAAAGAGATGATCGACCTTGGGCTTGATTATCAGCCGTCAAATTGCATATTTACTCCTGTTTGTTGAGAGTCTGTCACGCTTCGCGTGAATGATAATCGGCTTGCACCGAATGATAGTTTGCCTTCGGCAAAATGAAGGTGAATTTTCGCTTTGCGAAAATTTTCCGGATTTTATTGAATAATAACTGCTTCTGCTTTTTATGCAGTGCAGACGGTGCTCTCCTCATTCACCGCTCCTCGCGGTCCCCACATTTGCTTGCAAATACGCCCGCATGGGGAACGCTTAGGGGTTGGTCGCAGATTTCTTCGATATTTAGCGAACACTGTTCAATCTTAACCGTTTCAAAGCAGATCGGAATATTTTTATTAAAATAATTACGCACTCTCGGTGGAGTTTGCACTAAATTATTTCAATAAAAATCTTCCAATTTGCCTGAACAGAATTATAGCAATATCCGATGTTCGCTGAAAAGCAATGCTAACGGGATCAACCCTTAAGCGTTCCCCATGCGGGCGTATTTGCAAGCAAATGTGGGGACCGCGGGGAGCGGTGAATGAGGAGAGCGGAGTCTGTACTGCATAATTGACAAGCGTACTTATTGGCAATAATTGTTCTTAAGTTGACAGCATTGCCCGCAAGCGGGAGGGGCGTGAAGAGCCTGAACCTGTTTGTTCGGTGTGCTGAAATTCACCGATTAAGGAGTCGCCGATGAAAAAATACTACATCAATATGCGCAACGGTTGGCGGATGTTTTTGGATATCGGACAGCAAGTTCTTTTCATTGTTATGATCATCGCGATATGTGTGTGGTCGTATACATTAACGAAAGTCCTTGCATTATTTGAAATCTTGTTTTTTGTTCCGATAGGTATGAGAATTGTGCGTATACTTATCGGTATGATCTACAACTGCATTTATTATGACGAGAAGACCGACGAGCTGATCCTTCACCGCCTGCGCTCCAAGGATCGAAGAATTGCTATGTCTGATATTGATAAAATCGTTCCGAAAGACAATACCGATATTACTCTCGGCGCATATTCGATTAAGTATAATTTGACTTTTGCAGTCAAAAGCCGCGAAGGATACGATTATTTTTTCATTTCGGATTGCCCGGTTCTGATGCAATTTTTCAAGGATCACGGTATTCCGAAGTTGAACTATGATGAGGAATCGTAAAGGGTGAAGGAGCGCAAGCCTTACGCAAGGTAAGGCTTGACTCCTTCCAAACATGTCGTCCCATTTGACGCTTTGCGTCAAATAGGCGCCGCCTGTTTGAAGCACAAGGGATTTTCGCGCTTCTGCGGAGCGCGACTTAAGGCTCCGCCTTAAGAAACCGCCACCTTTTGAAAAAGGTGGACGAAAACTTCAGCCTTTAGATTTTTATTAAATAACTTTTCGCCTCGGCGAAAAGTTACCATAACTCTGCACTCTGCATTCTGCACTCTGCACTCAAACCATCTGATTAAAGAAAAGGAACCAAAACAATGATCTACATGTTTCTTGCAACCGGATTCGAAGAAATCGAGGCTTTGATGCCTCTCGACCTCCTTCGCCGCGCGGGGCTCGAGGTTACCACCGTCGGTGTCGGCGGAATCGACATTACAGGCTCGCACGGCATTACCGTGAAGGCGGATATTACCGACTCGGATCTCGCCGATAACGCGCCCGAATGCGTCATTCTTCCCGGCGGTATGCCCGGAACGAAGAATCTCGATGCTTCGCCCGTCGTTCACAAGGCTCTTGACGATGCTCTTGAAAATAATGCGCTGATCTGCGCTATCTGCGCCGCGCCGATGATCCTCGGTAAGCGCGGAATCCTTCGCGGCAAAAAGGCGACCTGCTTCCCCGGATTCGAGGAATATCTCGAGGGCGCGACCGTCGGCGGACGTGCCGTGCGCGACGGTCAGGTCATCACGGGAATAGGTATGGGCGCGGCTCTTGAATTCGGCATCGAGATCGTTGCCGCTCTCAAGGGTAGAGAAGAGGCAGAAAAACTCGCCGCCGCAGTTCTTGCAAAATAATGAAAAATTACTTCAAAAACCCCGCCAACACGGCTCCCCTGCTCGTTCTTGCGGTTTTTCTGCTGCTTTATTCAAGCAGACTGATCGACACCGCACTCTTGACGCGCGAGAATGAGTATGTTGCCGTGATCGTACTGCAGCTTGTGATCTTTCTGATGCCCGCCGCCTTTTATATCAGGGCGCTGGGGCTCGATTTCACAAGATTCCGCATTTCAATTTTCGGTCCCGGTCACCTGCTTTTGCTCATTTCGGGACTGATCGCCCTGACCTCGGGCACGATACTTATCGACAGCTACGCCCTCGGCGACTCGGCTTTTGCGGGTGATTATGACCTTTGGGGCGTGTTCATCTCGAAAAACGAGGGCACGGCGCAAAGCTCGCTCTACCTCATTTTAGCCTATGCCGCACTTCCCGCGCTTTGCGAGGAATTCGTCTTCCGCGGACTTCTGATCTCGGAGTACGAAAAGCGTTCGTCGACCGCCGCCGTTCTGCTCAGCTCGATCTTTTTTGCGCTTCTGCATTTCAACATCGAGCGTTTCCCCACCTATTTCTTCGCGGGTCTGATGCTCGCGCTCACGCTCTATGCCTCGCGCTCGCTCTTGGCTGCGATGGTGCTCCATTTCTGCCACAATATGATCGGCATTTTCGGCAGACCCTATATGCAAACGCTTGCCGAGCTTGGCGGCTCCGAGCTCTTTATGACCCTGCTTACGGCAATCTTTTTGCTCTCTCTCGGTATATTCACCGCAGATGCGGCAAGACTTTATAAAAACTACGCACGATTCGATCTTTCCTCGGATTACAGATCGATCGATCCCCCCTATCCCCCCGCAGATGCCGATTCCTCGCCCCTCGATGAATTTGCGGCGAAGCATCCGCGAATAGCCGCGACGCTCGGCTCCTTCTTCTCCTTCCCCGCGCTTGTATGCTATATCGCGTATACCGCGGCGGTCTTTATCGATCTTTGAGAAAGGAAAAACAATGGAAAAAGAAAAAATCACACAAAAAAAGCCCCAAAAGCCCAATAAAAAGGAGCTGATCGGCGGCTACACCCGTGCAGAATATGCCGCGGCGCTCCGCGATCTTGACCCCGTGGATAAGGACTTTTTTGACAAAAGCGACTACACCGAAACGCAAAGCACGGTCTCCGCGATCATCAAGGCGCTGGTTTATATCATCGCCATTATCACCGTGTCGGTCGCGCTTTCGACCTTTGCGCTTGCCTGCGCAAACGACATTTTTGCCTTCGTCAAGGAGGAAAAGACCGTCGAGGTCGTCATCCCCGACTACGTCACGACCGAGGAGCTTTCCGAAATTCTCGGCGACGCGGGCGCGATCAATTATCCCTGGCTTTTCAGATTTTATTGCACACTCAAAAACGTCGATACAAGCCCCGCGTATAAATTCGTCGGCGGTACTTACACGATCGCCACGAATATGAACTACGACACCCTCATGCTCTCCTTCGTTGAAACGGTAACGCTGACAACGGTGCGAATCACCTTCCCCGAGGGTTCGACGGTTGACGAGATCATCGCGCTCTTCGAGGCAAACGGCTGCTCGGACCGCGAGGCGTTCCTTGAATGTATGACCACCTACGATTTCGGCGCGGAATATGACTTTTTGAAGGATATTGATATGACCGGCAGATATTACCTGCTCGAGGGCTATCTCTACCCCGACACCTATGATTTTTATACCGGACGCAAGCCCGAGTATTACCTTTGCCGTCTGCTCGATCAGTTTGCAAAGGTCTTCCGTCAGTCGAAATTCTTCGAGGCGGCAGAGGAATCCGAATACACCATCGACCAGCTTCTGACCATCGCGTCCATCATCGAGAAGGAGGCGTATCAGATCAATGACTTCGATATGGTATCCTCGGTTATTCACAACAGACTCAAGGACCCCGAAAACTACTCCAAGCTCGAGTGCGACTCAACGATCGTATATGCCCTGTCCTGCATCGCGGGCAAGCGTGTCACCGACATCACTCTGGAGGATCTCGAGCTTGACGATCCCTATAACTCGTATACCAAGGAAGGTCTGCCTCCCGGCCCGATCTGCAGTCCCAGCTATAACTCGATCGCCTGTGCCTTCGACCCCGCGGAGACCGACAAGACGTATTACTACTTCGTTTCCGACAAATACGGCGTGATGTATTACGCGACCACACTCAAGGATCACGAGAAAAACATTGCCGATATAAAAAAGGCGGAAGCTGACGAAAACCAATAAAGGAGAAAATCAAAATGATGATGACGGATAAAGAAAGATTTATACAGATATTCAAGGAAAAGATCACCCGCGAGGGCTCGGCGGAGCTGCTCAATTACCTTTGCTCCGAGTCCTGCGATTTCTTCACGGCTCCCGCCTCGACGCGCTATCATGGCGCCGAGGTCGGCGGACTTTGCCGCCACAGCCTCAACGTTTATGATTGCCTTGTTGACATTATGAACCGCAAGAGAATGAAGGAGGATTACGGAATTCATTACAGCGACGAAAGCATTGCCATCGCCGCGCTTCTGCACGACCTCTGCAAGATCAATTTCTATCGCGTTGAAAGCCGCAACGTCAAGAAAAACGGTGCGTGGGTGACCGTGCCCTATTACACTATCGATGATACCCTACCCTACGGCCACGGAGAGAAGTCGGTGTATATCGCGTCGGGATTTATGCGCCTGACCCGCGATGAGGCGTTTGCCATCAGATACCACATGGGATTTTCGGGTCCCGAGGACAACGGCACCGTCGGCAAGGCTCTCGAAATGTTCCCCCTCGCCTTCGCGCTGATGGTCGCGGATATGGAAGCCGCATATTTCCTTGAGGGAATGCCCGAGGATAAATAAGATGGCAGAACATACCCCCTCGATCAAAACGCGGCGCAGACATAAATTCGAAAAGACGCTTGTCTGGATCAAATATTGCTCGCCCGCGATACTTACACTTGCGTCGTGGTTCTTCTGCCTCGTCAAATGCGTCCGCTTCCATGACGGAAAGACTGTGTATAGCTTGCAATCCGTCAATGAAATGGTATCTGCCGCTTTGGCGGGAATCGGCTCCTTCGATGCCGCAAAGGACGACGGCTACACCGAGCTTCTTGCCGGCGCGCTCAAGCCCGCGACCACCGCTTACGTGCTCTGCTTCGTCATAGCGGGAGTGCTTGCGCTCTATCTTCTCGTTTTCGCCTGCCTCATCCTCGCGGGAGACGCGATGTCGCCCCATACCAACCGCGCAAAGGTCTGGTTCAAGACCTTCTTCCCGGGCAAGTGGCTGATGTTTATTTCCCTGCTTTTGCCCGTCTATCCGACCTTTATGCCCTACGTCATCAGGTATCTGTTTTTCAAGTATTACGTTATGGACGACCTGAGCGTCATCGCCGCGCGATTCAATCCGGCAATAGCCGCCTCCGTACTCTGCGTGATATTCCTCGTTCTCTTCTTCGCCGCCATTCCGCTCGAGAAAAGACACAGAATGGATCCCTTCAAGAGATACGACAAGGAAGATGACGAATAAATATTCAAATATTGTTGAAAAATGCAGGAAGCAGCTTTACTTTCTGCATTTTTTGCTTGACAAATGAAGGGTTTTGTGATACAATAAAGTGTATGAGTTTATTATTATTTATTTAGTATATATCTCATAATTAATATTCGATTTTGAAAGAAAGCAACAAAGGAGGTGCAAAAGAAATTGGATTTGATTGAAATTATCATCTGTGTAGCTGTCGGAGTTGTGGGCATCGCACTCGGAATCGTTCTCGGAATCCTTATCCGCCGTTCCATAGCCGAAAAGAAACTCGGAATTGCTGAGGAACGCGCAAAGAAGATCGAAGCGGATGCTAAAGTTGCAGCAGAAGCCGAAGCAAACAAGATGATGCTGGCAGCTCAGAAAGAGATCAACCAGCTCCGTTCCGAAAACGAAAAAGAGATCAAGGAACGCCGCAGCGAGATCTCACGTTCCGAGCGCAGATTGACACAGAAGGAAGAATCCCTCGACAAAAAGACCGAACAGCTTGAAAAGAAGAACGAGCAACTTGATAAGCGCATCAAGGACAACGAGATCGTCCGCGAGCAGCTCAATGCTTCTCTTGAGCTTCAGACAAAGGCGCTCGAGCGCATTTCGGGTCTGACGGCCGAGGAGGCAAAGACCGAGCTTATTGAAAAGCTCGAAAGCGTTGCAAAATTCGAGTTTGCACAGAGAATGGACGAGCTCGAGGAGCAGTTCAAGGACGAGGCAGACACCAAGGCACGCAATTACATTTCGCTGGCTATTCAGAGATATGCCGCGGACAACGTTTCCGAAGCGACCATCACAAGCGTTTCTCTCCCCAGTGAGGAGATGAAGGGACGCATCATAGGACGCGAAGGAAGAAATATTCTTATGCTCGAAAAGCTGACGGGCGTCGATCTCATCATAGACGACACCCCCGAGGCTATCACCCTTTCGGGCTTCGACCCCGTTCGCCGCGAGATCGCGCGACTTGCGCTTGAAAAGCTCATCGCGGACGGACGAATCCATCCCACCCGCATCGAGGAGATGGTCGAAAAGGCAAAGAGAGAGGTCGAGGCGGGAGTCAAGCAGGCGGGCGAGCGCGCAACCTTCGAGGTCGGCGTTCACGGTCTCAACCCCGAGCTTGTCAAGCTTCTCGGAAGACTTCGCTACCGTACATCCTACGGTCAGAACGTGCTCAAGCACTCTGTTGAGGTTGCATTCCTCGCAGGAATCATGGCTGAAGAGCTCGGCGTCGACGCGGCAACCGCAAGACGTGCCGGACTTCTTCACGACATCGGTAAGGCATTCCCCCACGACGTCGAGGGTACCCACGTACAGATCGGCGTAAACGCTGCCAAGAAGTATAAGGAGAGCCGCGAGGTCATCCACGCTATCGAGGCGCATCATAATGACGTTGAACCCAAAACGATCATTGCAGTTCTCGTTCAGGCGGCAGACGCAATATCCGCCGCAAGACCCGGCGCACGCCGCGAGGATCTCGAGAACTACACCAAGCGACTTGAAAAGCTTGAGGAGATCGCCAAGGAATTCCAGGGAGTCGAAAAGGCATATGCTATTCAGGCAGGCCGCGAGCTCCGCGTAATGGTCAAGCCCGAGGAGGTCGATGACGTCGCAATGAAGATCATCGCCCGCGATATGGCGCAGAAGATCAAGGAAGACGTCAAGTACCCCGGACAGATCAAGATCCACATCATCCGCGAATCCCGCGCGGTAGATTACGCAAAGTAATCCTCACAACTTGTTTTATCACTTTTTATCAGCCGGTTGCGGCTTAAGATATATTGATATAAAGTCCTAAAGCAGAAAACGCAGAAATGCGATGTGAATAAAAACCCCAACCGTCGGCGCAAGCCGACGGTTGTGGTTTTTTAGTGAACAGTGGTTAGTGGACAGTGGTCAGAAAGATGCGAATGATAATTTTATAAATATGCTTGTCGAATATGCAGTACAGACTCCGCCACCCCTCATTCGTCACGCTCGCGCGTGCCACCTTCTCCCAAGGTCCGGGAGAAGGCTAAAAGTTAGTGCAATCCGCTTATTTGTGCAGCGGATAATATTCATTACTATAATTCAGTTGGTCAAAGAGGAATATTTATATTTGAATCATTTTGCGATCTTAATAGACCTTTTGCAAAGTTTTTCAATAAAATATTCCTATTTGACCAATAAAAGATTATACCTCAAATGATGTTCGCTGAAATGCAGAGGAGCATGAACCAACTAACCAGCCTTCTCCCGGACCTTGGGAGAAGGTGGCACGAAGTGACGAATGAGGGGTGGCGGAGTCTGTACAGCACGAAAGATAGGATTTATTATATATTGGAATGTTATTTTTCACGCTTACTTCATTTATATGATTAAAATAAAATATATCACATTTTGAGATAAAAAACGCATTTTGAAAAAATTTGTGATATAATGAAGGTAGAAATCTATAATTTGGAGGAAAAACATGAAAAGCATACTTGAAGAACTGTGGTTTGGCAACATCTGTCCCGATGTTATGATGGGGAAAATGAGCAAAGAAGAGAAGGAGCTTGCCGAGTACATTACGGCGCACCACGAAAAACTTAATTCTATCTTGAACGACGAGCAAAAAGAAGTGCTAGAAAAATATGTCGACTGCCAAGAGGAATATTCGTTTTACAGTGACAAGCAAATATTCACCTATGGCTTTTGCCTCGGCGCGAGGATAGTTTTTGAGGTAATGAGCAGAGATTTTGAATAATATTACGAGCCGCAAATATCATTATAATTAAACATAATATTACGCTGTCATCCTGAGCGAAGCGAAGTCGAAGGATCTCGGCGGAGCCGGGCTGACAATTTAGTCTGCTGTGAACCATCTCTATGTGGATTTTTATAATATCGATACTATTCAAAGCAAACTCCATAGTTGACCCGCTGCGCGAGGTCCTTCGACTCCGCTTCGCTCCGCTCAGGATGACAGCGTAATATGATTTTTGCAAAAAATATAAATATTTTCTCGTAATGCAATTTACACGGATATAGATAAACAATAACGGAGCCGCCTTAATGAAGCAGCTCCGTTTTACACTATTCATCTAACTCTATTCAAAGATTCGGTGCAAAATTATTTGCCCGCAACTTTCTGTTCACTGTCCACTGACCACTGTCCACTTATAAGGGAATCTTATTAAATTCCTTATTCTCTCTCTCAAGAATCTCCGCTTCTCTCGAATGACAAGTGAGAAGGATAACCTGCGATTCTTCCGCGATCTTGGTGAGAAGATCAAGCAGGGAGGCGGCGCGGGTGTCGTCGAGTTGGGAGAAGACCTCGTCGAGGATCATGGGCGGGCGGTCGGCAGGGAAGAGCATGGAGGAAAGGGCGGTGCGGAGGGCGAAATATGCCGTGTCGCGCGTGCCCGCACTGAGCGAGGTGATGGGTCTTGTGCCGCTTTCGGTGAGGATCGAAAGCGAGAAATCCTCGCCAATGCCGAAATCGCTGTATTTTCCGTCGGTTATATGCTTCATAAGCGCGCCCGCGGATGCGCGGAGTCGGGGGGTCACGTTGCGGCGCAGACTTTCGCCGGCGTTCGAGATCGACTCGTGCGCGAGAACGATCGCGGCGTATTTCTTTTCGGCTTCGGCAAGCTCAGCTTCGGTCTCTTCAAGAAGCGCGGCGATGCGGTTCGGGTTTTCGCAAGTGCCCTCGATGATCCCGAGATTCTTTTCCGAATCGAGCAGTCGCGTTCTTGCCGCGTCAAGGCGTGCGGCATATTCGTCGCGCTCCTGCTTAAGGGTGGTGAGATTTGCAAGATCGAGCATAGACTTTGCCGCGGGAGTGAGATGCGCGCGGAGTGCGGCTTCATCCTCGCCCTCGAGTTTTGACTTGGATTCCCTGACCGAAGCCGAATATTTTTCAATATCCGCCTCAAGTGCCGCGCTCTTTTCGGCAACCTTTGCGTATTTTTCAGCCGAAAGAGCCAAAACTTCGGCGATATTTTGGTTTTCACCGTCGATGCCGAAGCGTGCGAGCACGGATTTTGCCTCGTAGACAATCTCAAGCACGGCTCCGCTTTTTTTCGCGTGAGCCTGCTCAAGCGTGCCGATGCGCTTTGCGAAATCGTCGATCTCGCCCTTCGCCTCAAGGCAAGCGGCGCAATGCGCAACGATCTCCTTTTTCTTCGGCTTTTCCTCCTCGATTCCAAGCTCGAATATGTAATTCTGCGCCCGTCTTCGAGCCTTTCCCGAGGTGATCGCAATCGAAATTCCTATCAGGGCGACAATAAGACCGCCAACTGCCGCGCCCGAGGATATCGGCATAGTCAACCACGGGAAAAGCTTGAGGAAATAGCAAGCCATCGAGCCGACGCAGAGCGCGGTGCCGAGGATCGCGAAGATGATGCCCCAGGCGAGGCGCGCGCCAACCGACGAGCGGAGCTTTTTGTATTTGTCGGCAACCGCCTCGGGTCCGCCCGTGCGCTCGATGTCCTCGGCGCGCGCGGCGAGATTGGTGTCGCCAAGCTGCTCGGAACGAAGTCCCGCAAGCTCGCCCGCGCTCTTTGCCGCATCCGATTCGGCGGACGCGAGTCGGCGGGAGAGCGAATCAAGCTCGGCAACGTAGGCGCGGTCGGGCAGTCTGCCATCAAAGCCGTGCTCTGCGATGAGAGCATTTTTCTCCTCGGTCAGCGCGGCGACCTTCGCCTCGCCCGCGTGGAGCATATCAAAACGCTTCAGCGTTTGTATCGTTTCAAAAGCGCGGAGTCTGTCCTCCGCCGACGTCAGCTTGGTGCGGAGCTCGGCGCAAAGTTTTCGCGCACGTTCGACGGTCGAACGGAGAGTGAGCAGATTTTTCGATGCCTCTTCCGCCTCGATCAGACGTCGGCGCAGAGTGTCGCGCTCGGCGGTCAATTCATCGATCTTTCCGCCTGTTCCTCTTTGAAGCCTGAACTGACGGCGCGCGGTGTTCAGTCGCGTCAGCGCGCGCTCGGTGTAGATCGCCTCGTCGGCGGAAAAGAGGATGTTTTCGATCGAAGAACCGATCTCGCTTCCCGAAAGTGACGAGAGCGCCTGCTGCTTTACCGATGAGGTCGAGTCCCAGACGCCCGAGGGCACTCCGAGAAAGACCTGCCCCGGCACCTCGCCCTTGAAGGCGACGCTACCCGTGGAGAGGTCGATGATCTGACATTTTTCGCTGTAACCGTCGCGGTTGTCGGCTCTGATGCCGCGGCGCTCGATGCGGTAAGCGCCCTTTTCGCATTCGATCTCGATGCTGCCCTCGGCGCGTCCGTCGAGCCAGGAAAGCGCGCGGTCGTATTCAAGCACACCCTCCTCACTTCTGCGCGAGGGCAGTCCGTAAAGCACAAAGCGAATGAAGGCGAGGATCGTGCTCTTGCCCGATTCGTTCGCGCCCGAAATGACGTTCAGCCCGTCCGAAAGCTCGGCGCAAAAACCCGAAAGCGCGCCGAATGAGGTGATATTTATCTTCCTGATTATCATAATACCGCCTCCTTACATAAAAGCTCTGCCGTCAAGCGCCAAGAGTCCGATGCGGAGAGCCTCCGCCGCAAGCGCGCGCTCGGTCTCGTCAGCCGATGAAAGTCGGGGCAAGAGAGTGCGGTAAAGCTCACCCTTGATCGTCATATCGCCCGCAAGGTACTCCGAGCCGAAAACGGGCGAAGTGCGGTCGCGGAGCTTGAGCGAACAGAGCGGCAGATTCGCAAGAAGCTCGATCTGCGCGGCGTTCGGTGCGTATTCGGGAGGAATCGAGCCTTCAAGATAGACCTTGAGCGACACGCTGCGGTCACAGCCTTCGCTTTTCGCGAGTTCCGTGATGCGCGCGGCAACCTCGGAGTCGCTCGCCGCACCCGTGATCTCAAGGTGACGGGTGATGTATTTGTGAGTTGAGGTAATAATTTTTGTAATTTTGGGAGCCTTTCCTTCCTCAAGCGTGACCGAAAGCACACCGCCGTCGCCCTCCTCGTCGAAGGAGCGACCCTCGGGGAAACCGCAGTAGGCAACCGTCGTGCGACCCGCAAGCGCGATCTCGGGGACGTTGTGGATGTGCCCGAGCGCGGCGTAATCACAACCCGAAGCCGCAAAAAGTGAGTGGGGAGTCGGCGCGTATCTCGAGATCGGCGAGATCGTGTCGGCGTGCGCGCAGATGAGATTTATTGCATCTTTGTCGGGCAAAAGACCGTATGAAAGCGGCGAGCGCTCGAGCGAGGGCGAGGTAAACGCCCATCCGTGCACGGCAACAGAGACCTCACCGATATTGAATCGGAAGGTCGAAAGCTCGTCGGTGTCAAAAATATAGACATTCTCGGGCCACGCGGTCGCCGTCCAGATGCTGCCCGAGGAATAAGGGTCGTGGTTTCCCGGCGCAATGACAACGGGCTTGCCGTAAGCCGCAAGCGAATCGCGAACAAGCTCGAGCGTTTCGGGGCTGACGTAACCGCAGTCGAAAAGATCGCCCGCGATCAGCATCAAGTCGTGCCCGCCCGCAAGCTCGACGACATCTATAAATATTTTTCGAAGTTCTTCGCGAAGCCGCTCTCCCGTCGGAAGATCGACCCCGGTGAAGGGCGAATCGAGGTGGAAATCGCCCGTGTGGAGGATTTTAAGCATATGTTTGTCCTTTGTTTTGAGGTGTAATTTTGTTTGTGCGTTTGTCCTTCGTTAGAGCCAAGTGGACAGTGGTTAGTGGACAGTGGACAGAAAGACGCGTGGTTGAACTTAATTATGCGCATCTTTCTGATCACTGACCACTGATCACTGATCACTCTTTCCGCCCGCAAACTCCACAAACTTCATCATCGCACTTCTGCCTTCGTCGGTCGCCTTGTAAACTCCCGCGTCCTCGAGGACTGCAGTGAAGGTCTTGCCGATCTCTTCGTAGAGGATCGATTCGACGTTTTCTGCGGTGAAGGTGTAGTTATCGCGGAATTTTTCGAGCCATTCTGCGTGCTTTTCGCAATCGGCATCGGCGCGGACGTCGCCACCGGCAAGGATGATCTCGCCGAGGCGCGCCATCTCCTTTTTGAGCCGCGCGGGGAGGATCGCAAGTCCCATAACCTCGATCAGTCCGATATTTTCCTTCTTTATATTATGCTTGTCCGCGTGCGGATGGTAGATTCCCATCGGGAATTCCTCGCTGGTCAGATTGTTGCGGAGGACAAGATCGAGCTCGAAATCCTCTCCGCGGCGGCGCGCGATGGGAGTGATAGCGTTGTGCGGTACGTCATCGGTGAAAGCAACAACGCCGTTTGCCTCGTCGGAATAACCCGACCAAGCGATGCGGATGTGCTCGGCGAGCAGGGCGAGAGCCGCCTTCGACTTCGAACGCAGACGGAGAACCGACATCGGCCAGTTGACAAGACCCGCCTCGATCTCTGGGTATTTTTCAAATTTTACGGGGATGACGATCTCCGCGCGCTCCATCGGGAAGGTGTAGCAGCCGCCCTGCATGTGATCGTGCGAGAGGATCGAGCCGCCAACGATGGGCAGATCGGCATTCGAACCGATGAAGTAGTGCGGAAGCTCGGTGACAAAATCAAGCTGACGCGCGAAAGTCTCGCGGCAGATCTTCATCGGCACGTGATCCTTCGAAAGCGCGATGCAGTGCTCGTTGTAGTAAACGTAGGGCGAATACTGCAGATACCACTCGTCACCGCCCAAATTGAAGGGAATCTGGCGCAGATTCTGCCTTGCGGGCGCGTTTGCGTGACCTGCGTAGCCGACGTTCTCGGTGCAAAGCAGACATTTCGGATAACCCGACTGAGGCGCAAGCTTTGCCGCCGCGATGTCCTTCGGGTCCTTTTCGGGCTTGGAAAGGTTGATCGAAATGTCGATCTTGCCGTATTTCGAATCGACCGACCAACGGCGGTCCTTTTCGATTCTGTCGGCGCGTATGTAGTTTGAGTCGATCGAAAGGCGGTAGAAGTAGTCGCTCGCCGCCTTCGGGTCGTTCTTGTAAAGCTCAAAGAATTTCGCGGTAACCTCGCTCGGGCGGGGCATCAGAATACCCATCAGCTTGGTGTCAAAGAGATCGTGCGCGGTAATTCCTTCATTAATTATATTATTGGCGACTGCGTAGTCGCAGATCGCATCGAGAATTTCGTGCAGACGGAGATTTTTTTCTTCGTCGGAAACGAGATCCTCAAAAGCCGTGATGCCAAGCTCGGCGCAAAGAGTATTTGCGGCATAAATGCGGTCTGCGGGGTCGAGCATACCGCAATTTTCTGCGTGATTGAGTAAAGCCGAGATGAGTTGGCAGATTTTATTGTCGGTCATTTTTACACCTCTATTATATATAAGGAAGAAATTAAAGTCTGATCGCCTTGTCCGCGATGAATTTGTTTACCAATGCCTCTGTCGGCAGCGAGGGAAGTGCGCCCTTCTTGCTGACCGCAAGAGCACCGACCACGTTTGCGTAGCGTCCCGCGCGGACGATGTCGCCGGAACGGAGATATTCGAGAGTCAGAGCTGCGGTGAAAGCGTCGCCTGCTGCGGTGGTGTCGACCGCATTCACGCCGTAAGCGGGCAGGCAGTGATAATATTTTCCATCATATATATAGCATCCGCGTCCGCCGAGCTTGATGACGTAATATTTTGCGGTGACGAGCTTCTGCAGCTCCATAGCCGCGCGCAGACAGTTGTCGGGGTTCGAGGGATTGATGCCCGTGAAAATTTCGGTCTCGGTCTCGTTCGGGGAGAAAATTTCAAGAGGAGGCAGATCCTCAAGCGGGAAGTTGGGATTTGCGGGTCCGGCGTCGAGAATGATCGGAATTTCCTTTTCGTTTGCAGTCCAAGCCGCGTGCAAAACCGCATCCTGCGTGATCTCAAGCTGCATCAGAAGCGCGTCGGGACGGCAGATGAAGGAGGCATCGATGTCCTCGCGTGTAAGGCGAACGTTCGCGCCGGGGAAGAGAATGATGCGGTTCTGACCGTTCGGCTCGACCATAATCGCGCCAAGACCGGTAACGGCATCGGGATCAACAACGATAAAACGCGTGTCGAGTCCTTCCTTTTTATAAATATTATGCATGATGGAGCCGTTCGCGTCCTTGCCGAGACGGCAGCAGAAAACGCTGTCGCCGCCGAGACGCTTGACAGCAACTGCGGAATTTGCGCCTTTTCCGCCGGGAACGAACTGATATGTTCCGCTCTCAAGCTGCGTTTCGCCGCCCTGCGGTATCTTGCTGACGCTCATAACAAAGTCCATATTTGCGGAACTTACCGTAAGAATTCTTTTGGGGATCAACATTTTTTTACCTCCAAATTTAGAAATTTTTTTGAAGTCGGATATATTACCATCTTATATTATACTATATAATAATCAAGAAATCAAGGGGAAATTTGCGATTTTGGTCGATTTCCTTCGTCAAACTGCACAAAACCGAGGATTGAGAATTGTCAAAACTGCCACCAAACGTACAAAGTGAAAAAAATCTCAAAAAACTTCAAAAAAAGTATTGACAAAGCGGTCTGAAAGTGGTATAATATACAAGCTGTCGC
>JAZSOQ010000015.1:0-9282 GCA_045537015.1 Eubacteriales bacterium | reverse complement strand
TGGTGTAGTAGTAATCTTCACTTTTGCTTGTTTTGGGAATATTTTTGCAAAAGACAAAGCCTATCCCTTGTTTGAGATAGGCTTTGTCAGTGGTCTGACTCAAGCCCTTATTGCCGCAAGGCAATAAGGGCTTGAGTCATTTTTTCTATAGACTTTTTCAAAATTATATGATATAATTTTCTCAAACCACCTATCCGATTTGATTTTTGCGCACTATAAGGGTGTAATCATGATTGCAAACCCACGAAAGGAGGAGATACTTTGGACGAAAACAAAATCATACCGTATATCGAACCGATATTTCGTTTCTGCTGTAAACGAATATCCAATCGGTACGATGCGGAGGATCTTGCAAGCGAGATCATTTATCATGTCCTTGTCGGCATGAACAAATACAAGATCGAATCGCTTGACTCATGGGTATGGCGGATCGCACATAACAGATATGCTCGGTTTGTTGATGATCATAATAAAAATTCCGTCATGCTATCTTGCGAAGACGATTTGTTCGATATTGCCGATCGATCCGATGAAGATGACACCGCTGAAAAGTACGAAACCGTGTTTCGGTATCTGCACACGCTTTCCTCCGAGTATAAGAATATTTTTGTTGACTACTACATCGGAGAATTATCCGTCCGAGAGCTTGCGCAGAAATATTCTCTCCCCGAGACCACGATCAAATGGCGCCTGAATGTAGGTCGCCAAAAAATCAGAGATAGGATAGGAGAAAATAAAATGGATAAGATTTATCAGAGAATTAATTGGTACACTATGGCATCCAACGGCCGCGCCAGTACACATCAATATCTGTCAACACAGATCGCCCGCGCCATCTGCCTTGCCGCTTACGAAAAACCTTTGACTATTGAAGAGATCAGTATCAGCTCGGGCATCCCCACAATGTATATCGAGGATGAGCTCCCACGGCTTGAATACGGTGATGCGATTTGTAAGGCCGGCAACAAGTACATAACAAACTTCATCATCTTCCGCTTGAAGGACAGAAAACAGACCGAGGATGTTTCCGCATCAACTGTCGATCTGCTTGCAGACCAACTTGAAAATCTTCTGGCGAACACTGATGAAAAAATCAAAGCGATTGATTTTTATGGCAATAATTTTGGGATAAGCAGACTTGGTTATATCATTGTTCCATATCTGCTCAGAAGAAAGATCCGCGATGTAATGGACAATCGCTTAAAGCTTGAAAAAAGTCCGTATTTTCCGAGAAAGGACGGCGGCTACGGCTGGTTCATCGTTGAAGAAACCGCAGATGAAGCAGAAAACTGTCCCGAATACAACTCCGGATGCAATACCGCTATTGACGATAATAAAGTGTCGGCAACTATTCATTACTATTGGATCAGCAAATATTTCGATAACAATGTTTATCACAACAAAGGAACGCGTTGGATGTGCCAAAATAGCATCCATCAAAACGCCGCAAACGGCATAATATTGAAGGATTCGATTTCCGATGAAGACGCGGCGCATTTGATCAAATCGGGGCTGATCGTAAAATCGGACGGCGATTATCTGCTTAATTTCCCGTACTTTACTGCGGAGCAGTTCAAAAAATTCGTTTCGCTGTTTGATTTGAATGATGAAAAGGTAAACGATCTTCTTGCGGAGTGGATAATTGGTGTACGCAATAATTTCGAAAACTTCGTGCCAAAGCATTTGCACGACCAGATCAATCAGTGGGTAAGCTGTTATCTCCATCAGATCATTGGATATGTTACCGATGAATTGGTCCGCCGCGGCGTCCTTCGTAAGCCCGACACGGAAAAGCCCTTGACCGATGGCGTGTTCTGCGTTGAAGGAAAGAATATTAATCCGTAAATACTTATAACGGTGCGTTCTGTTTCGGAGCGCGCCGTTTTTTACATATAAATCAGCCCATTTTAGGTATTTGGACTGATTTTAAGAACTCGCAAGACTGATGAAAAGCCCTCCCGCTTGCGGGAGGGTTGGGTGGGGAGTCAGCGGCGCGTGAAATATGATATAGTAAAAGAGTGAAGGAGCAAAAGCACTTGCCTTCGGCAAGTTGCGACTCTGCCTCGGCGGCTGAACACCGCCGTTTTCCTGTGGAAAACCGTCAGAGCCGCACCTCCCGCACGCGAGAGGTTTTATTCCTTCCAAACCGCCTGCGGGGAGCAGTCGGTTTGAAGCGCAAGGGGGAAGTTTCGCCGTCTGCGGACGGCGACTTAAGAAACTTTTCGAGAAAAGTTTCTTAAGAATCATCAAAAGCTTTCCCGGCGCTGTTGTCTTTAATTTGATCTAAATTGTCGCGCATCTTTCTGTTCACTGACCACTAACCACTGTTCACTTGAAAATTTTTCGCAGAAAAATTTTCCCTCACCCAAGTATTGAAAATATTCCCAAAGTATGTTATAATATAAAATGAATAAAAGCATTGTGGAGAAAAAAATGAAATGAAAAACCTAAAAATCCTCGGTGCTGATCATCTTGCATATATGAGAGAGCTTGCCGCCGGGGGGGTATATCGGATTCTGATCTCAAAGCGCCTGCTCTTGCGCCCGCTTTTACCGATGTGGGGGATCTTCTTTGCGCTGTTCTTTATCGGAAACAGTACGCTTTTTGCAATGGTCGGCATCCCGATCATGATAGCTTATTCTGTTTTTCTCGTGAATCTTTACCCCTATTGGCACGCTTGCAACATCTCTGTGCGGGCATACGTATTCTTTCATACCGAATCAATTCTGTTCCTGCTTGTCACCGCAAAGCTATCGGAGGTCATATATGAATTTCTTGTACTGTAACCCTACGGACGAGCCCGCGCGCTCCTTCGACGCAAGCGGAGAGATCATCTCGAAAAACCGCTTCTTTAGGGAGGCTGACAAATATATCTGCGCGGATAAGGAAACCTTGACCTACCGCCGCGAGCTCTTCCGCGATATAATGAGTATTGAGGGTCTTTCAGCCTTTCTCTCATCGCTTTATGAAAAACTGCGCTCATACGAGCCGCTTATGCGCGGGCAGGATCGTGACACAAGCCGCGAGAGTTCAATAAAAAGTCTGCTTTACCCCACGGCATACACCGAGCTTCTCGATTTCATCCACACCGGGCTGTCATCCTTCGAAAACAAGCTTACCGCACGTTCGCTTCTTGAGCTCCTTAAATCGGTACAGCTCGAAACCGCGACCGATGAATATCAAAAAACATCAAAATATTATGAAAAGAACGCCGAAAAGCTGAAAAATGCTCGCAGCATCACCGTCGGCATCAACCTGAGCGCAACGCTTGAGCCGACCGAGGCGGGAATCATATCGCTCAATTCCGAGGAATTTTCATCGGGCGACATTTTTGACAGAATTCTTCGCCTTGATTTTCAAAAGGATAATTTTCATTGCATCGCGCCTCTGACGGTAATCGACAAAAAACTTGGCTACACCGAAAGCCAGCAGGTAAATCATGCTGTACTGAAGGCACTCGACCGCGTGCTTGATGACGGAATGAAGCATTGCAGCAAAAAAATGCTTGCTTATGTCAGCCGAAAGCTACGCGATCTTTATGAGATGTACGACTCCCTCGCCTTTGTCGTTACAGCCGCAAAGCGGATGCTCGCGCTGCGCGAAAAGAAGATTCCGCTCTGTTTTCCGGAAATATCGGAGGATGGCTCCGTATCGTTCGAGGAGCTTTACGATGATGCACTCTGTGACAGCAAGGAAAAGAAAAATATCGTTCCCAACACGGTCGCGCTCGAAGCATCCGTCCGCAGCTATATATTGACCGGCGCAAACAGCGGCGGAAAAAGCGTTTTTCTCTCCTCTCTTGCCTCGGCGCAGTATTATTTTCAACTCGGTATGCCCATCCCCGCGCGCTCGGCAAAGCTCCCGATATATGACCGCATTTTCAAGATCTCAGCAGACGAAACGGCGGCAACCGATTTGGTAGGCCGCTTCGAAAAGGAATGTCTCGCCCTCTCATCTGTTCTGAAAAACTTCACCGAGAACAGTCTTGCTCTGATCGACGAGGCTTTCACCTCAACATCTGCCGAAGAAGCCCTTCCGATTGCGGCTAATTTTATCACCGAGCTCTCCAAAATCGGCGGAAAATGCATTTTTGCCACGCATTTTCACACTCTCGGCGACTCGCTTGCAGAAAGCGGTGAAAATATCGGCTATCTGCACACAGAAAGTGAAGCCGGCAAACGAATGTACCGCGTCAAGGTCGGCAAAAACGACACTTCGAGCTTCGCCGCAGATATTGCAAAGAAATACGGTCTTTGTTGAACAAAACTCCCCTTTCCGCTTAACATTTCGCTGAAAGCGAAATATATCACTCGCGCGAAGCGCGAATATCACTTTGCGTAAGCAAAATATCACATTTCGCCATCGGCGAAATATATCACGGCAATGCTGTCAACTCTTAAGTTGACAGCATTGCCATTTACGTGAGGGTTGGGTGGGGAGTCAGCGGCGCGCGAAATAATACTTCTGAATATCGATTAATTATCCCAAATTTCACAAATCGGCGTTAAAATATGCTATAATATTAATTGAATAAAGTGAAGGAGCAAAAACACTTGCCTTCGCCAAGTGCTTTTGCTCCTTCCAAACGGTCGGCGGGGCGCCGCCCGTTTGAAGCGCAGGGGAAGTTTCGCCGTCTGCGGACGGCGACTTAAGAAACTTTTTTTGAAAAAAAGTTTCTTAAGAATCTTCAAAAAACTTTCCGCTGAAAAAATTTTTTTGTAACCCAACCTTTCCCCCTTTTTCCGTGTCTTATTGTTAAAAGACATCTCCCGCGAGGTAATGCAATGAAAAACTACAAGGAACACAAGGATTCTACCCTGGTCGATATGACTCTCCTCGGTGACGAGCGCGCCTTCGAGGAGCTGGTCAAGCGCCACGAAAAGAATGTCAAGGGCACTGCCTTCAAAACCACGGGCAACACCTTCTCCGCAGAGGATGCGGCGCAGGATGCCTTCGTTTCGGCGTGGCTCAACCTTGACACGCTCTCCGACCGCGACAAATTCGGCTCGTGGGTGTGTTCCATTGCCAAGAATCACGCCCGCAACCTCGTCCGCAAGTACAAAAATGCCGCCGCGGACATCAGTCTGAGCCTTCTTGAGGAGGTCGATCTGACCGGCAGCGACGAAAGCGGGCTTTACGAGCTTCTTTCGTCCGCTTCGATAGGTGAGGCGGAACGTGATTCGCGGCTTCACGAAGCGCTCGAAACGCTCAGCGAAAAGATCCGCGAGACGATCTATCTGCATTACTTCGAAGGTCTCAGCGTCGCACAGATCGCCGAAAGACTTTGCCTCGTCGCGGGGACAGTCAAGTGGCGTCTCTGCGAAGGAAGACGTCAGCTTCGAAAGGAATTCGGAATTATGGAAAAGGATTACAACGAAAGCGAAGACATCGTCACCCGTGTTATGCGCCAGGTCACAAATCTCAAGCTCTGGACTCTCAAAATCGACAAATCGGGCTTTGAGAAGGATTATGAAGCCGTGCTTGCAAACGTCACCGCACTTGCAGACTCCGAAGAAAAGAGTCACGCGCTTGCAGACGTGCTTTTGCGCGGCTATTGGTGGGTGCCCGGTAAGGCAAGTAAAGAGATACTCGCCGAGATCAAAGATAATGCCATAAAGGGACGCAACGAATACGTTCTCAGCATGGTTCTTTTTGAAGAAAACGCTCGTTTGTCAAGCCTTGAAAAACAAATTGATAACCTGCGGGGTGATGTGATCCCCTGGTGTGAGGCAAACGGCTTCACAAGGACCGGCGCAACTCTCAATTACTGGCTCGCACGAATGATACTTGTCCGAGATCATAAACTCACCGATGAATGTCTCTTTTACTTCAAGCAGGTACTCGCTCTCCTGCCGCCCTCCGACGTTTACCACGCGCTTGCTGTGGCGACCCTCGACCTGTTCGAGATCTACGGCTATTCCATGCTCTCCCATATCCAGGCAACGGGCGAGGAATTCCACTATATCGACGGCAAGCTCTATTTCTGGCAGCAGCCGGGCTTTGGCAGAGACAAACCGGGGCTTGAAAGCGCTATCTTCTTCTACGCGTCTTGCTGTGATTCGCTGATCCTTGATGAAAATATGCAGGTCGGCGACACCGTAGTTTCTGAGTGCAAAAGATACACCCTCTCGTGCATTTCGGACTCGGCTGCGATAAACACTCCCGCGGGACTCTTTGAAAACTGCAAGATCTTCCGCCTTGACGGACCTTTATGGACAAAGACACGTGTCGAGACCGCATTTCGCGAGGGTGTCGGCATAGTAAAGCAGACGCTATCGGGCGACAGCTCCTCTCACGAATGGATTCTTGCGGAATATGATGTCACGGGCGACGGTCTGCTGCCTCTGAGGGTGGGCAACAAATGGAAATATATCTGCGCAGGTGATGAAGATGCCGCGCCCATCATCGACTCGAGCTACCGTGTGACATACTTTGACGGCAAAGCGGCGGTTCTGGCGCATCACTTTATCTGTGAAGACACGCTGTTCAATCGCTCGAACTTCCGCGGTAATATGCTTGAAGCGGTAAGCAAGCTTTACCGTGCGGTCGGAAACAGCGTAGAGCCTTCCCGTGATTCGATCGAATGCATCAAGCGCGCCCTCGAATGCGCAGAAACCGACGTGCAACGCCTTCACGCACAGATCGCGCAAAAGGTTGCGGAAAATGTATGCGAAAACGACGAATCAAATCCCGATTACACCGAAAAGAGCATTCGCGACTGGTTTGAGATCGAAAGGATCGTCAAGAAAGAAGACAGGCTCCTCTTCTCCAAGTTCAAACACCGCGAATACAAATTCGGCTCCTATCTTCTGTTAGAGCTGACCAAAGAGAGCTACCCCGTGATGTATAACACACCCTACTCGATTCTCTGCGAAACGACGGGTTCGCTTTGGAACGACAAGTGGGTCGACGGTTATTACGACAAGGGCAAAACAAAATGGGGCCGTTTTCACAACCGCGACTACCGCATCGAAGTCACCGAAGAAGACTGCGAAACGAGCCTCGGTGTATTCAAGAATTGCAGAAAGGTCTTCGTCAACGTCGCGGGAATGCCCCAAGGCTACTACTACCGCGGCGGACACAAGACCTATTGGTTCGCCCCGGGAATCGGACTCGTCAAATTCACCGCGCTTCACCACAAAAAGACCTGCATCTCGACATGGGAGCTCACCGAATACCGCGGCGAGGGCTCGAAGGATGAATACTTCCCCATCAGCGACGGCCTTTTCCGTCGTTACGAGGCGATAGATATGAACCAAGGCTACCGCGCATCGGTCGAATACACCTATTGCGCCGACGGGGACGATATCGTCATATTCCGCAATGCTGCAGGAAGAATGGCAAAAAAGGTATATGAGGCGAAAAAAGAGTAGTTGCTAGTTGAAGGTAGCTTTTCGCAAGCGAAAAGCAATTTATAAGAAAGAAGTATGATAAAATGAAGAAAGAATTGATTAAATCATCTATAGTCGGCGCTGTTATCATGTGGGGAGCGTCTTGGATCGGATTTTTGGTGTCATTTATTCCTCTTTATATTTTCCGCGGGGTCTATCACGATATGGCTACAAAGGAACGCCTTGAAGATGTGATCATGACAGTATTCGGAATGCTCGGTGCAGTTGTGTTCTTACTTATTTACTATAGCCGCAATGAAGATGCCGAAAAAGCCGAAATTAAAGAATCGGCTGTCCGTGCAGCTCTGTCATCCTCGATTTACGGCATTGTGTGGATAATAACGGGTTGCAATTATCTTGTTGGAGCATACGGTTTTCATCTTGCAACGCTGTTTGGAGAAAATGAAGAATATAAACCTGTCTTCACCGGCGTCATAATCAGCGCGATTATATGTATGCTTCTCTACACCGGTGCATCCATCCTCGGCTCAATAATTGCGAGAAAAAGAAAAATCAAATCCGGAAAGCAACTCCGCGGCGAGATATAGCTTAAAAAAGCTCCTCCCGTTTGCGGCAATACTGTCAACTTAAGAAAGTTATTAAAAAGCGAGTGCGAACAAAGCGTTCTGGGTGTCCCCTCATCACCCTCTGCGGAGGGAGCTGTCTCGCTGCGGCTCGGTCACGCCGCGGGTGATGAGGGGACACCCAGAAAGCTTTGTTCGCACTCGCTTTTTAATAACTTTCTTAAGTTGACAGCATTGCCGCAAGCGGGAGGGCGTTGATTTAGGTATCGAGCTTCATTTTAAGCAAGGAATATTTTGTAGTTCATTACGAGTTACAGATTTTATTATGAACCAATATAATATTACGCTGTCATCCTGAGCGCAGTCGAAGGATCTCGCGCAGCGGGTCAATTACGGAGTTTGATTTGAACAGTATCAATATGATCAAAAAATCACATAGATATAATTCACTACAGACTTCAAAGCAAGCCCGGCTTCGCCGAGGTCCTTCGACTACGCTGCGCTTCGCTCAGGATGACAGCGTGGTGGAGTTTTAGCGTTAAATTAAATTGGTCACTCGTAATATACTTATAGTTTATTTTAATAAGAATTATCGAATAAACTCGGATACCGAGAAGATTTTCCCAATATCCGAGTTTTCTGTAAATTTATCAAATTATAGCTTTGCAATGGACAGAGCCGCGAATTAGATTATCAACCCGCGTCTTTCTGTTCACTGTCCACTAACCACTGATCACTTAAAATACTTCACTGCCGACTCAAACAGCTTCATATCATACTCGCCGGGGACGTTGAGGTAGAGGCCCGAGCCCTTACGCTCGGAGTGGCCCATCTTGCCGAATACTCTGCCGTCGGGGGAGAGGATACCCTCGACAGCGTTCGCGCTGCCGTTGGGGTTGAAGCGGATGTCGCCGGTTGCGTTTCCGTTCATATCAACGTACTGGGTCATGATCTGCGAGTTTGCTGCGAGCTCTGCAAGAAGAGCATCGGATGCTACGAAGCGACCCTCGCCGTGCGAGATCGGAACGCTGTAAACGTCGCCGACGTTGCAAGCGGAAAGCCAGGGCGATGCGTTCGAAGCAACTCTTACGCGGACGATCTTCGACTGGTGGCGCGAAATGTCGTTGTAGGTCAGGGTCGGGCAGTTCTCGTCGGTGTCGATGATCTTACCGTAGGGAACAAGACCGAGCTTGATGAGCGCCTGGAAGCCGTTACAGATACCGCCCATCAGTCCCGCGCGGTTGTCAAGAAGGTCGGTGACAGCGTCCTTGACCTCGCCGTTACGGAAGAATGCGGTGATGAACTTACCCGAACCGTCGGGCTCGTCGCCGCCCGAGAAGCCACCGGGGATGAAGATGATCTGGCTC
>JAZSOQ010000025.1:0-17032 GCA_045537015.1 Eubacteriales bacterium | reverse complement strand
CTGAAATAAACAAAAGAAATCGGATATTTTGAAGTAATCTTCTTAATATCCGATTTCTTTTTATTAAATTATATGCCGGCACAATGGAATGCAAATAGCCAAATCAAATTATCATTCGCGTCTTTCTGTTCACTGTCCACTAACCACTGTCCACTAAAAACAAACACCCGACCGCGTAATCGGTCGGGTGTTTGTTTTATTTATCCGTGCCAAATCCGATTAAACGCCGGCAACTGCGTCTTGCCTTTGTTTTTTTCGGATTTGGCGCGGTGGAGACTGTTGCGCGCATCTTCCTTGACGCTATCAATCACCGACATGTCAGACCTCCCGGGCGAGTGTGACGCTCATCGCCCGGTGTCGCAGCAGTGTTGAAAGAAAACACGCGTTCCGTCAAGACCACAAAATTGTGAGAGAATAACTTTCAAATTCCCCTCTACTTATATAGACAACTTTTTTCAGGAAAGGTTGCACGTTTTCGGAAAATTTTTAGTTATTTTTTTGGAATTTATCGACAATTCCACATCCTATATTTCTTATTAGAAATATTATACCACTTTCAAACCTAAATGTCAATAACTAATTTATCGTTTAGGCAATTTGACGATAGGTTTGTGCAAACAATACAAAATAACGGTCTTATATTAGGCTATAATTGCCATATTCGTCAAAATATGAATTATTTCGTAAATTAATTGATATACTTGCCGAATTAGTTTGCACCATCATCGGAGCCGCCGATTCCGCCAAGAACGGGCAGAATTGTGTCGGTGCCGCTGACAACGGTTTCGGGGAGTTTACCGTCCCAGCCGAGAGCCTCGTAATACTTGATAAGCGCCTCGGTCAGCGATTCTGCGAGAGCCTTGTTAGCCTCCGCTTCCTTTTCGCCGGCATATTTAGCTGCGTCTGCCGCGAGCTTCTGCGCCTCTGCCTCTGCGGCTGCCTTGATCTTGGCTACCTCCGCGTCGGCTGCTGCCTGAATTTCCTTGACCTCGGCGTCTGCCGCTGCCTTGATCTTTTCACGCTCTGCCGCCTTTTCTTCCTCCATTGTCTTCTGCGCCTGCTCGGTCTGCGCCTTGAGGAGTGCCTGTTCGGCTACGACCTTATCCTCAACGCTCGCGGTGAAGGAGTCGGAGAAGTCGATGTCCTCTACGGCTGTCGAAACGACCACAATATTGTAAGCACCGAGCTGCTCGGTGAGGGCATCGGTGATCTGCACCGAAAGAGCCTCGCGGCTTTCGATAAGATCCTCAGCCGTGTACTTGGCGATAACGCTCTTGACGACTTCCTGGATTCGAGGCGCCATGACGGTGTTATAGTAGTCAACGCCGATCTCCTTATAGATCTTCTGCGCGTTCGATTTTTCGATCTGATAGTTCATCGAGTAGGAAACAAGAACCTCCTGGATGTCGCTCGAGAACGCCGAAAGCTCAAGGTGCGCGACCTGGGTTCTGTTATCCATGCAAACGATCTCCTGGAAGGGAGATTTTACGTGCATACCCGCCTCGAGGGTCTTATCTTCGACCTTGCCGAACGTGGTGAGAATACCCGTGTGACCTGTGGGAACGGTTGCGACCATTCCGCCGAGGATTACGGCAAATCCCAGCAGGGCGATAACCTGTCTGCCGCGCAGCTTCCAGCCGTTTTTCGAATAACCGAGTGCCGCAAAGAGCACCACAACTACAACAATAGATGCTAAAACCCAAAACATTTTTAAGTACCTTCCTTTCATTCGTAATGCTTGGTTTATCGCTGTACTAATATTATATCACACGGTCACGTGATTGTCAATACCTTTTGCAAATATTTTTTGCAATTTTTGTTGAATTATGGGGGAAATGATGATATAATATATATTGGAAGATATTAAGTAATAAAAACACAAGGCAAAAGACAAGTCTTATGCCTTGTGAAAGTATATCATAGATTTTCATCTGAAGAAATGAAATCGATAATATTTTTATGGATCACACCGTCGCGCTTTTGGAGAAGCGTATCGACGGTTAACAAATATTTCGGATAATTATCGCGAATCATTTCAAACGGTTTGTATTCCCTTTCCTCGGTCTCGGGGCTCATAATTGTCATTGCTACCTGCACATATCGGTATTCATCATTTACTCTTGTAATAAAATCACATTCCAATTTGCCAATTCGCCCAACGCTGATTTTATAATTTTTTGCAGAGAGATAGGTATAAACGATGTTTTCAAGTACAGGTCCATAATTGATCCTTGCGTCTACGTTTCGCGAAAAATATATACCAAGGTCTGCAAGATAGTATTTTTGCTCTCCCCGCAAAGATTTTTTGGATTTGGCATCGAAACGGGGACATTTGTAAATAATTTTTGCGTTTTCAAGTATTCCCAGATAATTATTGAGCGTTTCGGTGCTTATATTAATATGCTCCTGCTTTTTGAAGTATTCCGCAATTCCCGAAAGACTCATTGTGGCACCGAAATTATTGATAGCATAAGTCATGACCTTATCAAACACGGATCGATTTCGAATTTTTTTATGACGCACCACGTCTTTATCGAGAATTTGTGAAATAACCTCTGAAATATAGGTATCTTTATCTGCGGGATCATCAAATTCGATGACTTTGGGGAAGCCGCCAAAGCGGATGTATTCATTGAATTCCTCGGTTTTATTTGTCTTTACCTCTTTCCCGAAAAACTCTTTCATTTCGAGATATTCACGGAAATTTAAGGTAAACATCTCGATTTCTATATATCTGCCGGTCAGTTTTGTTGCAAGCTCACCGCTGAGTAAATAAGAATTTGATCCGGTGATAAAGATCGAACAGTTTCCGTCTTCTCTGAAGCCGTTTATTACTTCCTCGAAGCCTTTGACATTCTGTACTTCATCAATAAAGATATATTTGAAGTCGTCATCGATGATAAGTGCCTCTATAGCTGCCTCCAAAGCATCCGCAGTTTTTACTCTGCGATATCCCCGTTTGTCAAGATTCAAATAGAGTATGTCCTTTGGCAATACGCCGGAAGCTTTGAGATCTTCCATAACCGAAAGCAAAAAACAAGATTTTCCGCAACGGCGTATTCCTGTTATAACCTTTATCAGATCACTGTGATAGAATCCGCGAATCTTGTCAATATAATACTGTCTCGTATAAATTCGGTTTATCATTCTTACCTCTCCTTTCGTGTTATGATGTAATTATATCACACCTGCGAGAAAAAGTCAAGTTAAGACGTGTATTTTTGTCATCATTAATAATTTACCCACGTTAACTTGGTAATATTCATAATTAATTCATTTTTGCGATAAGGTGAAAGGAATGATTGAATATCAATATATAGCGCATCCGAAGTGAGTACGAATCCTTTATATAGCATTGCGCGATCAAGATCGCGCGGGGTGACAGAGTCAATACTTCCCTACATTCGGGAAGTATTGACTCTGTCCAAACAGGAGAAGCAGAGCTTCACCTGTTTGAAGCACGGTGGCAAAAGCTGAAGCTTTTGCATTAGTTCGAGACGCTGTCTCGAGCTCTGCCACCTTTTGAAAAAGGTGGACGAAAACTTTTCCGCTATTGTTTTTTCAATAAAATCAAAAATTTCCGCTTGCGGAAATTTACCTTCATTTCGCCGCAGGCGAACTATCATTCGGCGTAAGCCGACTATCATTCTGCGAAGCAGATCATCATTCCGCCTTCGGCGGACTATCATTCGCGCGAAGCGCGATAAGGAGCAACTATGTCCAAAAAGAAAAAACCTCAACGCATCGGCAAACCCGCCGCCTGGCTCTACCACCCCGCTTTTCTCATCGTCTCTCTTTACTACCGCCTGCGCTACCGCGTACATATTTACAATTCCGCGCTGAAAGATATGCCCAAGGGTGGCTGTGTCGTTCTTGCAACGCACACCTCAAACAAGGACCACTTTCTGACTGCGATGGCGCTTTACCCCCGCCGCGTGACCTTTGTTATGAGTGAGCACTTCTTCGCAAACAAGCTCCTGCGCCCGATCCTCAAAATAATGCGCGCGATCCCCAAAAAGATGTTCTGCCCCGACACGCGCTCGGTGCTCTCAATGATCCGCGCCATCCGCGAGGGCAACACACTCCTGCTCTTCCCCGAGGGCAGACTGACCTGCAACGGCGTCTCCTGCCCCATCACGCCCGGCACGGCGGAGCTCATCCACAACCTTGGCGTGCCCGTTTACACGATCACAGCCGCGGGCGCGGGCAAGACCTTCCCGAAATGGGCGAAAAAGCCCCGAATCGGTCGCATCGACGTTCATCTTTCGAAGCTTTTCGACGGTCCCGAGCTGAAAGAGATGCTTCTTGACGACATCGACCGCAAGATCACGGATGCCATTTCGCACAACGCGTGGGAATCGCTCCCCGACGTGAAATTCAGATCGAAAGCCCCCGCCGAGGGTCTTGACGGCATTCTTTGGAAGTGCCCCGAGTGCGGCGCGGAGCACACTCTGATCTGCAATGGCGATAAGATCACCTGCTCATACTGTGACCTCCACGCCACCGTTGACGCGCACGGACGGATCACGGGCACACGCAAAGAGATCAAAACCATTGCCGATTGGTACGATTATTGCGCCGACTCGTTCGGAGACGAAGATATGCTCATAAGCGACTGCACCGTTGGCGTGACCGACGGCGACCCGAAGAAGGACGGCGTCATGCGCCGCGACGTCGGATACGGCAAAATGACTCTTTGCTACAAAGGCTTCACCTTCGACGGCGAGATAAACGGCGAGGAAACGCACATCGCCCTCCTTGGCAAAGACTGCCCCGGCGCGCTCCCCATTACCGTCGGCGACCATTTCGACGTCTATTTTGGCGGCAAGCTCCACTTCTTCACTCCCCTGCCCGACCCGCGAGATGCGGTGAAGTTTGTTGCGTTTAAGGATAATTTGAACGAAAACAATAATAAATAATAAATGAACGCCTCCTCCTTGCCCCTCAAATCCACTACACACTAAAAGAAAGGATCCATGACATGAAGAAAACTACCGTGATTGCTATTTTGGGTACATTAATTGCTTTGTTGTCTGCTTTTACCGTAATACTTTTGGTGAAGGATGCTTCACGTCCCGAGGATCCTACCCAAGAGGCGATAAACTCATTGACCGTTTATACCGAAGAAGGCTTCGAGCTGACTTATAATAAGGAAGAAAATTACTATATGTTCAGCAGCACGGGCGATTTTGACGGAGCAGATCTTGTTATTCCCGCTTACTATAACGGAATACCGATAAAGCGGTTCACGACCGGACTCGGTGAGCTTGAAAATATAAAAAGCATATCGGTTCCCGATACTATCGAGGAAATAACTATTCACAGATCCGATGCGCCAAATCTTAAGTTTAATGAATATGAGAACGGATATTATGTCGGAAACGATGATAATCCCTACTATGCGCTCGTAGAATACGAGAGTGATGCCGCTCATCAGGCTGTTTTGCACGTGGATACCAAAGTTATAGGAAATTATGCTTTCAATAAGCAGTCTTACGTGACGTCGGTAACCGTACCCGAAGGTGTCAAATCTATTGGTTACGCGGCTTTTGCGCGGTGCTCCTCGCTGACATCCTTTGTTATCCCGGATAACGTGACTCATATCGGAAACTCTTTGTTCGGTCACAGCGAAAAGCTGCAAAGTGTTGTGATAGGAGCGGGTATTACAGAACTGACCGATAATATGTTTATCTCTTGTAAGGCTTTGAAAAAAATTGAAATGAAAGGGAAAATCACCCGTATTGGAAATAGCGCATTTCAATATTGCGAATCTCTTGATACCTTTGAAATTCCCCAAAGCGTTACCGAAATAGAGTCCTTTGCATTTGCAGGCTGTACAGCGCTCAAATCCATCACGATGCATAAGGGTATCAAGACGATTTCCCGATACGTTCATTTCCCCGAAGCTGCGCTTTATAACGAATACCTCGGAGGTCTTTACCTCGGGGACGACAAAAATCCCTATTTATATTTTATCGGACTTAAAAATGAAGATGCCAAATCTCTTGTTCTGCATCCCGACACATATGCTGTATGTCAAGATGTGATACCGCAGGTCAAAACGTTGACAAGTCTTTCGATAAAAGGCGGTTGGGGAAAATATCTCTATTCAAAGAACAACTGCATCATCAGAAAAGACGGGGGAGTTCTTCTCTGCGGCATCAAAACATCGGTTATACCGTCAATCGGGGTTAAAGAGATCGAGTCATATGCTTTTTCAAATTGCCGCGAGCTCGAAAGCATTGTTATTCCCGATTCGGTAAAAAAGATGGGAAGAAGCGTATTTTATAACTGCCACTCCCTCACTACCGTCGAGTTGAGTAAGAATCTCGAGGAGATAGGTGCTTCCGCTTTTCTGCATTGCCATAGCCTTGAGCGCATTTCAATTCCAAAGTCGCTGCGCAAAATATCCTACAACTGCTTTGGCAGCTGCCGTAATCTGGTGGAGGTGTCTTTGACAGATAAAACCGACGTCATAGATCAATATGCCTTTGCAAACTGTTCGCTTCTCTCATCCATCTCGCTTCCGGGTGTGAAGGTTATAGAGGTCGGCGCATTTTTGGACTGCGAAGCACTCAGGAAGGTTACTTTATCCGATGATCTCGGATTTATCGGCGACGATGCATTTATGTGGTGTCCGTTGCTTGAAGAGATCAATCTTCCCACCGGCTTGCGTTATATCGGAGATTCGGCATTCAAAAGATGCGAATCTCTGAAACACCTCAATATTCCCGAAGGCGTTGAGTCTTTAGGAAAGAAGGTTTACAAGCAATGTGCATCTCTTGAATATGCACTCATTCCCGCTTCAAGGGAAGATCTTTATCTCGATGAATTTGCATTATGCACGGGGCTTAAAAAGATCTATCTGCCTTCAACGCTGAAGCAGATCAGCGGATACGGCGTTATCGGCTCCTGTGAGTCGCTCGAAGAAATTATCTTCAGCGGCACGCTCGAGCAATGGAACAGCCTTGAAAAAAACGACGAATGGACCGTCGGCTCTCCTGCGTTTAAGGTGATCTGCTCTGATGGAGAAATAGAATACCCCGCTGATGAAAGACGGTACGAAAACTACGAAGAAATGTACTGGTAAAGCCCCTTGGTCACAAATCTTAAAAGCTTCATAAAAACTGTAGCCGTTATCTCGGGCTTTGCCCGATAAACCACACATTATTCAGAGGAACCAAATGAAACGAACTCCACTCGCTGAACTTATCAGACCCACCTCCTTCGACGACATCGTCGGTCAGACCCATCTTTTCGGCAAAAACGGCGTTGTCCGACGCCTTTGCAACTCGGGTCGAATCCCGAATATGATCTTCTACGGCCCTCCCGGCACGGGTAAGACCACCGCGGCATCGCTCGTTGCGAAATACGCGGATATGACCTTCGTGCGCCTCAACGCCACCACGGCGTCGCTTTCCGACGTCAAGGACGTGCTCGCCTCGACCGAAAACGTCTTCGGCTCGGAGGGGATTCTACTCTATCTTGATGAAATTCAGTATTTCAACCGCAAGCAGCAGCAATCTCTGCTGGAATACATCGAGGACGGCCGCGTGACGCTGATCGCGTCGACGACCGAAAACCCGCATTTCTACCTTTATGGCGCGCTCATTTCGCGTTCGACTCTCTTTGAGTTCAAGCCGGTGCCGCCCTCTGAGGTCGTTCGCGCGCTCGGTCGCGGTATGGACTACCTCAACCGCGAAACGAACCGCACCCGCACATTTGACGCGGGAGTTGCCGAGAAAATTGCCGCGGCATCGGGCGGTGACGTGCGCCGCGCGCTGACGCTTTTTGAAAACGCCTATCTTTCCTCCGAGGGCGACGCCCTTCTCCTCTCCGACGTCACGCCCTTTGAGTCGAATATCACCGAATACTCGGATGACATCCACTTTGACCTCCTCTCCGCTCTGCAAAAGTCGATCCGAGGCTCCGACCCCGACGCTGCCGTCTTTTATCTGAATAAGCTCCTTGCGGCGGGCGAGCTTCTTGCCGTTTGCAGAAGAATGCAGGTCATCGCGAGCGAGGACATCGGGCTTGCCTACCCGATGGCGCCCGTTATCACACGCGCTTGTTGTGAATCTGCGCGCGAGCTTGGTATGCCCGAGGCGAGAATTCCGCTCTCGAACGCCGCCGTTATGCTTGCGACCGCGCCGAAATCGAACTCCGCCTACCTCGCCGCCGCCGCGGCAAACGAGGATATCGAAGCGGGACGCGGCAAGATCCCGCCAAAGCACATCCAGTCCCCGCTCTTCGAAGGCTACGTCTACCCCCACGACTACCCGAACCACTACACGCACCAGCAATACCTCCCCGACGACCTGAAGAGCCGCGTTTACTACAAATACGCCCCCAACAAGACCGAATCCGCCGCCGCAGCCTACGCCGAGGCGATCGGAAGCAGGAAGAAGGGGTCGTGAGAAGAGTGGACAGTGGACAGTGAACAGAAAGACGCGAATGATAATTTAATTGGGATAAAAAACTATTATCTCGACAAATAATTTAGCCGAACAAGGTTTAGTCCCGTAACCCGCATCTTTCTGTCCACTGTCCACTAACCACTGACCACTATTTTTTGCACAGCAAAAAATTACACATTTTCTGAAAAATGCCGTCTTTATAAGTGAAGAGCTCTTACAAACTCCGAAGGAGGTGCAATATGAGGAAGGAAATAATTCTGACCGACGAAGAGATACTTGATCTTTATTTCAGCCGCTCGGAAGACGCGATCAAGGAGACCGACAAAAAATACGGAAAATACCTTTATACCATCGCGTATAACATTCTGCGCGACGAGGGCGACTGCGAGGAATGCCTGAACGACACCTATCTCAAGGCGTGGAATTCCTTCCCGCCCGTGCGTCCGCGAAATCTGCGCACCTATCTTTCGAAGATCATCAGAAACAACGCCGTTGACCGCTATGACGAGGGTCGCCGACAAAAGCGAGTCCCCGCCGATGCCTGCGATCCGCTTGAGGATTTCGACAACGTTATCGGAAATTACAACCTCGACGACGAAATTGAGGCGGCGAGGATAGGAAAGATCATAAATTCCTATCTCAAAAGCCTGCCCGACCGCTCACTTTACATATTTATGAGCCGCTTTTACTATGCTATGCCGATTGCGGACATCGCGCGCAGGCTCGGGGTCAGCACCTCAACGGTCAACAAGGAGCTCGCCGCTATGAAAAACGAGCTCAAAGAGAAGCTTACAGACGGAGGAATTGATTTATGAGTAAAAAGAATTTTATGAAAGCAATGGGCGCCGTTAGCGATAAAAACATTGAACGATACGCCCAATTTGAAAGAATTTTGGAAAAGAAAAATAAAAAAGCGCGGCTTATCCGCATTACCGCCATTGCCGCCTGCTTTGCCATTATGATCGCGGCGATCCCCGTGTCGCTGATGCTGCGCGATGACCGCGGCGGCGAGCCCATCATCGAGCGCGATTATTTCGTCATGGACGGCGCGGCTGTTAAGCAGCTTACCTCATCCGAGTTCAAGCCCACCCGCGTGGCGGGCAAGGTCAGCGATGAATTCAGAGATGCCGCCGCAAATTTCGCCTTTGAGCTCCTCAAAGAGAGCAACAAGGCGGAATACGAGGGCGATTCCCTGCTCGTCTCTCCCCTTTCGGTGATGCTCGCGCTCTCGATGACGGCAAATGGCGCCGAGAGCGAAACGCTCAAGCAATTCGAAGATGTCCTTGGCGGCAAAATGGACATCGACTCCCTGAACGCCCAGCTTTTCAATTACACCTCTTCGCTCACCTCGACCGACAAGGCGAAATTCAACCTCGCCAACGCCGTCTGGCTCACGAGCGATCCTTCCTTCTCGGTCAACCGCCACTTCATCTCCCGCATCGAGAACACCTTCGACGCCGACATCGTCGCCGCAGATATGACCAACCCCGCGACGGTCGACGAGATCAATTCCTGGGTCAAAAAAGAGACTTTCGATATGATCGATAAGATCATCGACGAGGGCTCACTTGACGGACAGACGATCATGGTACTTCTCAATGCCATTGCCTTTGACGCGCAATGGCAGAACGAAATTTCGGATAAGAGCTGTTTTGAGGACTATTTCAACGGCACCGACGGCAAAAAGGCCGTGACCTTTATGCGTACCCCCGGCAATCGCTATCTTGAAGGCAACAACGAGATCGGATTTATCAAAAATTACGCCGGCGGCGACTATGCCTTCCTCGCTCTTCTGCCCGATGAAGGTATTGACATCAACGATTACGTAGCTTCGCTTTCCGGCAAGGAATTTCTCAAGATCTGCGAAAAGGATTTCGGCGATCTCTACGAAGTCAACACCGTTATTCCTCATTTTTCCTTCGATTGCAGCCTTAGTATGGCAGGCGTTCTCGGAAAAATGGGCATAAAAGATGCATTCAGCCCCTTCACCGCCGATCTTTCGGGTATGGGAGAATCCGCAATCGGCGCTCTCCATATCTCCGAAGTGCTTCACAAAACCCATATCGAACTTGACAACAAGGGCACAAAAGCCGCCGCCGTGACCGGTGTGGTAGTCAAAGCCACCGGAATGTCCGCTTCTGTCACAGTAAAAAACGTAGTTCTCGACCGCCCCTTCGTCTACGCCATCATCGACACACAGACGGGACTCCCCATTTTCCTCGGCGTCTGCGAGAATATTAGTGGACAGAAATGAGTGGACAGTGGACAGTGGACAGTGGACAGTGGACAGTGGACAGAAAGATGCGAAGATAATTTAATTTTGATTTTTGCATTCCATTGTTCCCGCAGATAATTTAATAAAAAGAAATCGGATATTAAGAAGAATGCTTCAAAATATCCGATTCTTTTGTTTATTTCAGTTTTGCAGTAAACAGCGCTTCAAACGTACTGAACAAAATTTTTTGCCCGCATCTTTCTGTCCACTGTCCACTAACCACTGTCCACTATTCCCCCTCACGGCTCTACCACAATGATCTGCCCATCCTTAAAATATCCGGTATAGGACGCTCTTCCGGTCGGCCAGGTATAGGTGCCGTAGCCGTTCATGTTGCCGTTTGCGAACTGACCGGTGTAGGTCTCGCCGTTCGCCCAGACGTATCTGCCGTCGCCGTGGCGTAGGTCGCCCTTGAATTCGCCCTCGTAATAGTCACCGCCGGCGTATTTGTAGGTGCCGTAGCCCGACTTGACGCCGCCGATGAATTCGCCCTCGTAAACCGCGCCGTTCGGGGACGAAAGCTTGCCATTGCCGTGGAAGCGGTTTTGCCTGAAGCTGCCCTCGTAGACCGTGCCGTCCGCGGAGGTATATTTGCCCTCGCCGTGCTTGTCGCCGCCAAGAAGCTCGCCTTCATAGACGTCGCCGCTTGCAAATCTGTAAACGCCGTAGCCCGTCAGCTTGTCGGCAACGAACTCACCCTCGTAAACGTCGCCGTTCTTCCAGGTGATCTTGCCTTTGCCCGTGCGGCGGTAGTCGGCGTCGAGCGCGCCCTCGTAAACCGTGCCGTCCGAATAGGTCACGGTGCCCTTGGTTACGTCGATCTCGGCTTGCATACCGTTTGCGTAATAAAGCGTACCCGAAACAGGATTGCCGTCATTATCGAACATTCCCGTGAACTTGATCTCCTCGCCACCGGGGAGGATAACGGTCGTGTTCTGCGCACCCGCGAGCCTCGAGACGCCGAGTCCGATCAGAAATACGATCAGCGCGGCGGCTACGATCACGGCAAAGATCGTCAGGTACTTTGTGTTATGGTATCTCTTAATTTTAAATGCCATTTGTTACCTCTTATTGGTTCATAATGCCCACGAAATTGTCGATATACTGCATAATATCGGGCAGGAATTTGAGCACAGCCCAGAATAGCACGATCGAAATCACCGTGATGGCAACGGCGGTAAAAATGCCGGTTCCTTTCTTTTCAAAGCGCCTTGTGGCGGTGAAATGAATGTCCTCGGGGATGTAAAAGCGGCTTTGCGTGAAATTGTGGCGATATTCGGGCGAGGAAAACGCGGGTGCCTTTTCTCCCGAAGCAGCAACACGAGCCTCATACTCGCCGCGCGCCTGTTCACGTGCAGTATAATACTCCTCGGCTTCAACACAGCGGACGATATTTCTGTACGTGTTCCCCGAACGGAGCGCGCCTCTGACTGCCGAATTCTTCAGATATCCGAGCTCGGCAAGCGTCTTAGCCTTTTCGGGCGTAGAACAATCCTCGTTTATCAGCGAACGGATAAAGTCGCCGTGCACGCGTCTGTTGAAGATGACAAGGTAGGAGGCGAAGATGATGCCGAGCACCATTCCGAAAATGATGCCGCGGAGATTGGCAAACGCGAAGTCGCCAAATCCGAGGTTCTCGTACTGCCCCATCTCGAGGGAGAACATATCGTTCAGGATCTTGAACCAGGTATCCTCTTCTTCGGTTAAAATGAATGGAATTCTGATCATAATTCTTACCTATTATAAGTTGAAGATGTCGGGGCCGCAGATCGTGAGAAGAAGCTCGGAAAGATCGTCGGAATCGTCAAAATCGATCTCGATCCTTCTCTTCCCTGCGCCTGCGTCCTTGATCTTTATTCTTCTGCCCGAAAGCTCGACGGCGCGGCGCTCGAGCTGTTCCATATAAACAGCGGTCTGCTCGTCGATCGGCTTTGTGGGCTTGGTGGACTTTGTGATGGGCTTGTTATACTTCTTGACCTCCGCTTCGAGCGCACGAACCGAAAGTCCTTCCTCAATTGCGCGCTCGGCGAGCTCGGGGATGAGGGATGCATCATTCAGCCCGAGAAGCGTTCTCGCATGACCTGCGCTGAGCTTGCCCTCCGCGACCAGAGGCAGAACTGCCTCGGGAAGATCGAGCAGACGCATTGTATTTGCGATAGCGGGGCGCGATTTGCCCATTTTGAGCGCAAGATTCTCCTGCGTCATGCCGAAACGCTCAAGAAGCGTGCGATAACCCATTGCTTCTTCAATCGGGTTGAGGTCGCTTCGCTGAATATTCTCGACAAGTGCGACCTGTGCCGCCGCGAGCTCGTCGCCGTCGAAAATTACGCAAGGGATCTCGTCAAGACCCGCCATCATCGACGCGCGCCAACGGCGTTCTCCGGCGATGATGCGGTAAGTTCCCGCCAGAATTCCGCTTTCTGCGACAAGGATCGGCTGGAGCAGACCGTATTCGGCAATCGACGCCGAAAGTGAGGAAAGTTCTGCCTCGTCAAAAGTCTTACGCGGCTGATCGGGATTTGGCTCGATGTCGCTGACGCGGATCATCTGCGCGGGGTTCTTTTTTGTGTCTATGAAATTGTCCTCGAAGAGCGAGTTAAAGTCGCGTCCGAGTCCTGTATTCTTCAAACGTGCCATATTATACCTCTAATGCCAATAAATGTCAAATGCGTTCAATGAGCTCTTTAGCTACATCAATATACTCGCGGCTTCCCTTCGCATTCGGGTCGTGGTAATAAACCGGCATACCGTAGGAAGGAGCCTCGGAAAGCCTTACTCCGCGCGAAATTGCGGTTGAAAAGAGCTTTTCATAGTAATGCTTCTTAAGATCAGCAACAACCTGCGAAGTGAGAAGCAATCTGCTGTTATACATAGTCAAAAGTATGCCCGTGATGGTCAGATCTTTGTTGTACTTCTGCTTAATGCGAGAAATCGTGATAACGAGCTGCGAAAGACCCTCAAGAGCGTAAAATTCGCACTGCATCGGGATAATAATCCCATCACTCGCCGCCAGAGCGTTGATTGTCAGCATACCAAGCGAGGGCGGACAGTCCACGATTATGTAATCATACTCGTCCTTGAGGGGTGTAAGTGCCTCTTTGAGGATATATTCGCTGTTATCAATCGAAAAGAGGTCGAATTCCGCACCTGCAAGCGATATTGTGGACGGAATCAAATGTAAATTCTTAAAATCTGTCTTAATAATGGCTTGCTTGGCTACTTCATAAGGGCTCTTCCCTCCTCCGATCTCGGGAGAAAGCAAAATCTCTCTGATTGTGGTTTTCAGACCCTTTTTTTGTACTCCGACACCGCTTGTGGTGTTACCCTGAGGGTCAAGGTCAACCATGAGGACTTTCTTGTCAAAAAGTCCGAGTGATGCTGCTATATTTACTGCGGAAGTGGTTTTGCCAACTCCGCCCTTCTGATTTGCAAATGAAATAATCTTTCCCACGACTGTCACCTCCGTGATGTTACCTATTCCCTATTATTATACCATTATTCTCTCTGCAAATCAATAACATATTGTGAATTACATAAAATTTACAAATTGTTTCACGTGAAACGCTCTAAAAATGTAAAGCACCGATGTTTCACGTGAAACATCGGTGCTGATCTTAGAATATCGGTTTCTTCTTGATCTGTGCGTAAGCTCGCGGATACTTTGGAGGAGTCGGCGCATTCTTTATAACTTCAACTATACATCTCTCGAATACTTCATCATCGTGATGAATCTCAGAATAGTTAAATTTAGGTGTTGATATTGCCAAGAGCTTTGAAACTCTCTCGATTCCCGATGTTTCACGTGAAACATCCTTGGATTTCATCGCAACGAACTTACCGCCAACCTTAACAGCAGGCAGACAGAGCTCCAAAAGTATCGGATACGCGGCAACCGCGCGAGCGGTGACAATATCGAAGGACTCTTTGAACTCAGAGCCCGTAACTTCTTCGGCTCTGTGGCAAACTGCGGTAAGATTGTCAAGTCCGAGCATCTTTGCAGCGGAATTGATGAAGTTGATACGCTTTAATGTTGAGTCAAGGGCTGTCACCTTAATATCGGGGCGCGCAATAGCAATCGGAATAGCGGGAAAACCCGCGCCGGAGCCAATATCGAGAATTTTTGCACCTTCGGGTAGGTATTCGGATAGCGTTAAACTATCGGCAAAGTGAAGTAATGCGGCACCTTCGGGAGTTTTGATTGCTGTAAGGTTAAATAATTTGTTCTGCTCAAGCAAATATTCGCAAAAAGCAGCAAGCTTGGAGCAAATTTCGTCTGTTGCAAACTTCTCAAGCCCATTTTCAGATAAAACAGAGGCGAGATATGTGGAATATTCGATATTTGTCATATAATCACCTCATTTAAGACCAAGTCGGATGAGAAGTACGGAAATATCTGCGGGAGAAACGCCGCTGATACGGGAAGCTTGTCCGAGGGTTACGGGGCGGATCTTTGAAAGCTTTTGAACAGCCTCAATGCGAAGTCCCCCAATCTCCTTATAATCTATATCTTCGGGAAGACGGAATTCCTCAAGACGAGCCTGTCGATTGATTTCAGCAGTCTGTCTGCGGAGATAACCTGCGTATTTGACGTCATATTGAACGGTTCTGATGACGGAGCGGGGAAGTGCGGGGCGGTTTTTGTCAATGCAGGCGGTATCATCGTAAAGAATTTCCGGTCTGCGGAGCAAATCTGCAACCGATGCGCCGTGAGCAGGTATTTGAACACCCTCGGGAAGGGAAGTCGCATCTGCAGGACGAGCGAACACTTGTTCTATACGAGTCTTCTCGTTTTCGATCATTTCTTGACGAGACAGGAATCGCGCGTATCTGTCATCATCAATCAAACCTACGCGTCTTCCAAAGGGAGTGAGGCGTGCATCCGAATTGTCCTGACGGTGGAGAAGACGGTATTCAGAGCGCGAGGTCATCATTCTGTAAGGCTCGTTCGTGCCCTTGGTGACGAGATCATCAATTAAAGTGCCGATATATCCGTCAAAACGGCGGAGAATCAAGGGCTCTTCGCCCTTTAGCGCAAGCGCGGCATTGATTCCCGCAACAAGACCCTGCGCCGCGGCTTCTTCGTAGCCTGATGTTCCGTTGAATTGACCGGCACCGTAAAGTCCGCTGACTCGCTTGTGCTCAAGGGTGGGATAAAGATCGGTCGGGTCGGCACAATCGTATTCGATCGCATAAGCATAACGAGTGATTACGGCATCCCGGAAACCCGGCAGCGTACGAAGCATCTTGTCCTGAACATCGGGGGGCAGGGAAGTGGAGAAGCCCTGCAAATATAGCTCCTCGTTGTTCTCGCCCATCGGTTCAAGAAAGAGTTGATGCCGGTCCTTGTCGGCAAAGCGCATGATCTTATCCTCGATCGAGGGGCAATAACGCGGTCCGACACCGCTTATCATGCCGGAATACATCGCAGACCTGCCAATATTTTCCATTATGAGGGCGTGTGTATCAAGATTTGTGTAAACGATATGGCAGGATATTTGCTCAAGACCTTTCATGGACTCCTCGTCGGTGTCAGAAGAGAAGGGGATGATCTCTTCCTCACCCATCTGTTCTTCGAGTTGCGAGAAGTCAACGGATGAACGGAGAATACGCGGGGGAGTGCCGGTCTTGAAGCGTCTGATCGAAAGCCCCGCGTCTGCGAGCGACTTTGTCAGCGCGCAAGCGGGAATGAGCCCGTCCGGACCCGCTGGAATCGCGCGGTCGCCAACGAAGATCTTGCTGTCAAGATAGGTTCCGGTGGCAAGAATGACCTTTTCGCACTCGTATTCCTCGCCGTAAGAGGTGCGAACACCCACGACGCGGCGCTTGCCGTCAACGTCTTCGGTGATAATATCAGTGATCTCAGCCTGAAGCAGACGCAGATTAGGGGTCAGCTCAAGCGTGTGCTTGATGACCTCCTGATATTTGCGGCGATCGGCTTGGATTCGCTTCGAATGTACCGCCGCGCCTTTGCCGAGATTCAGCGTGCGCGACTGGAGCGTGACCTTGTCCGCCGCGCGCCCCATCTCACCGCCGAGGGCGTCGATCTCGTAAACGAGATGGCCCTTCGCCGTGCCGCCGATGGAGGGATTGCAGGGCATATTGCCGAGAGAATCGAGCGAGAGCGAAAAGAGGGTGGTTTGAATGCCGAGCCTGGCGGACGCGAGAGCAGCTTCAACGCCCGCATGCCCGCCGCCGACAACGGCGACTCTGGTTTTGAGTTTCATTTTTCTTCCTTATTATATATGTAAATGAGAGTTGATTTCGGAGTTAGGAGGTGGACGAGTGATCGGTGAATTTTCTCACTACGTTCGAAAATTTTCGATTTTAGTTAAAACTAAAG
>JAZSOQ010000155.1:0-52856 GCA_045537015.1 Eubacteriales bacterium | reverse complement strand
TCCCCGCCCACGACGACGGCTGCACCGTCATCATAGTAACCCACGACCCCGCCGTAGCCGAACAAGCCGACGCCGTCCTCCAAATGAAAGACGGCGCATGGATCTGAATTTGAAAAGGGGTTGATTCATTAAGGAAAGAGTGAATCAACCCCTTGGGTATATTAAAAAAACAAACAAGAAAAAGTTTTTGCATAATAAAGTTAAGCAAGAATAATAATGTCAGCATCTTTTGGAAGATTTTCGCTTCGCGAAAAACAGTATCTTATCAAAACGCCTCATTCGTCAGCCTGCGGCTGCCACCTTCCCCCACCGGGGAAGGCTGATTGAGCGAGTGCGAACATCAGTTATAGAGATTAAGTTGATTGTAAAACAAGTATGCGCTTATATATTTGTATAAACATATAATAGGCATATAATTCAAAAGGGCAATTATATTATTTATCTTAACATAATTCAGAAGGTTCAAGCGCGACTAACAGTCAGCCTTCCCCGGTGGGGGAAGGTGGCACGCGTGAGCGTGACGAATGAGGCGTTTTGATAAGATACTGTTTTTCGAGCGCAGCGAGAAAATCTTCCAAAAATTTCTTACTTTATTTGATCTGCCTTTTTATTCTTTAGGGCTGCTTCACTCTTTTGTCAATGAAGCAGCCCCTTGTTTTTCAAATCACTTTATCCTCACATATCCGCTCTGCTCGATCAGCGTTTGCCCCTCGTCCGAGAGGATCCAATCGATCAGGAGGGGGATGTTTGAATTTGCGTTATCGGCGCGGTAGATGGCGTAAAACTTCGCGATCACGGGATACGTGCCGTTCCTGATGTTCTCCGCGCTCGGGTAGACGCCGTTCAGCGCGAGCATCTTGACCGACTCGTTACCGACGATGCCGTCCATATAATAGCGGAAGGAAAATCCGATCGACGCGCCGAAAATGGCAAGCGGCGACTTCGGCGCGATCTTGCGCTCGCCCATAAAGGCGTCCATTGCCGACTGGCTGCCGCTTCCCGCAAGCCTTGTCACGGGATTGATGACGCGATCCGCACCTCCGACCTCTGCCCAATTCTTGTACTCGCCCGCGTAGATCGAGCGGATCTGCCCGACCGTCAACGAATCGACGGGGTTCTTTTCATTGACGAAGAACACGAACGCCTCGAGCCCCACGGGAACGTAAACGAGCTCCACTCCCTGCTCTTCGGCATACTTCTTCTGCTCTGCTGAGGGCGCGGCACAGAAAAGGATATCCGTGTCGCCGTCCACGATAGCCTTGTAGCCGCGAACGGTGTTTTTATACTGCATCTTCGAATCGGGCGCGAAATTCTCGCCGTAGTAATTGTCATCCGAAAACTCGCCGCCAACGTACGTCACCGATCCCTCGGGATAGACCGCATTGACGATCGCGGCATAAACAGGCACAAGAGCCGCCGCACCGTCAAGCACGGGAAGATCGTCGGTCAGCCTCAGTGATGAATCGATCCGCGCAAGATCGGAATTTTCGTTGTGCGGAAGATATTTCGACACATCGATCATCTTCGACTGCGACGCCGAGCTGAAATTGTTCGCTAAACGGCGAGTCAGTAGCAAATAAATACTTCCGTTGAAAAGCGCAAAGGCAAGAACGATGGAGATGATCACTAAAAAAGCGCGCTTTTTCATCACCAAAGCTCCTTCCCGATAAAGTAAATTATCGAGCAATGCTGATAAGCCCAGACGGCATATATCACGTGCGCCGCCGTCAGTAAAACGCAAAGCGCCAGCACGGCGATGATTATTTTGGTATAAATATCCGTCTTCATTTTACATAAAAGCAACTGCCGTGTAAAGCAGGATAACAAGCGCGACGATCGCAATCAGCATAGCGCCCGCGATTACGGAAAAAACGCCAAGTATATAGCCCTTGTACCTCATCTGACGCTCCGAATAACTCCCGGGGACGCGTTTATTCTTCCTTTTGGCGTAAAGATACATAAAAAGGCTCACCAAAAATCCGACAAACGCCACCGTCGGTATCAAAACAAGGATAGTCTCGGTCAAATAAATCATAACTCGCCCTCCGTTTTTTCTAAATTATATCACAGAATTTATTAAAATACAATAAGGAAAGGGCTTATTTTTTGATTAAGAATACCACACGGAAAAAATTTTTGAAAAATCCAAAAAAACTTTCAAAAAAGGCTTGACAAACTTTCTGTATTGTGGTATAATATAACCCGTCCAATACGGAACGCCAAACGCTGGTGTGGCTCAATGGCAGAGCAGCTGATTTGTAATCAGCAGGTTGTTGGTTCGACTCCGATCACCAGCTCCAAAAAAGTCCGCCGAACAAAAGCGCGAAGCGGACTTCATAAGGGGGATTTCCCGAGCGGCCAAAGGGGGCAGACTGTAAATCTGTTGTCACTGACTTCGGTGGTCCGAATCCACCATCCCCCACCAGAAAAAAACACTGCGTAAGCAGTGCTTTTTTCAACTAAATCCGCCGATGGCGGAATAAATCCACCTGCGGTGGATGAAATCGCTACGCGATGAAATCCCGCTTCGCGGGGAGAAGGATGCGGCGGATTTAATTTCATCTGAGGCTGAAAGCCGAAGATTTCATCCGAGCTTTGGCTCGGATTTCTTCGTGGCTATGCCACGATTTCATTTATATTTTGTCATCTCAAACAGACCCACAATACAAATTTTTCTCTCCCAATCCCTTGCAAAACTCCGAAATATATGCTATAATTAATAAAAATCAACTCAAAAAAGAGGATAAACACTATGAGCAAAGTAACAGCCGACGACATCAAGCGCGTCAAGGGGCTTGGTTGCCTTAAGGACAAGAGATTCGACGACGTTTTCAACGTCCGCGTTATTACTCGCAATGGCAAGATCACGTCCGACGAGCATCGCGCGATCGCCGAGGCGGCGGACAAATTCGGCAGTGGCGAGGCTGCTATGACCACCCGTCTTTCCATCGAGATCCAGGGCGTAAAATACGACAACATCGACCCTCTCATCGCCTTTCTCGCAGAGCACGGTCTTGAAACCGGCGGAACGGGCCCTCTCGTTCGTCCCATTGTCTCCTGCAAGGGTACGACCTGCCGCTTCGGTCTGATCGAAACCTACGAACTCAGCGAAAAGATCCACGAACGTTTTTATAAGGGCTACCACGACGTCACCCTTCCCCACAAATTCAAGATCGCAGTCGGCGGATGTCCCAACAACTGCGTAAAACCCGACCTCAACGACCTCGGCATCATCGGTCAGCGCGTGCCCTCACACGATCTCGAAAAATGCCGCGGCTGCAAGAAGTGCAAAGTTGAAGAAGCCTGCCCCGTTGGTGCCGCAAAGCTCGTTGACGGAAAACTTCATCTCGACGAAAGCCTCTGCAACCGCTGCGGTCGCTGCAAGAACACCTGTCCCTTCGGAGTCACCTCCACCTACATCAGCGGCTACAAGATCTGCCTCGGCGGCAGATGGGGCAAGAGAACGGCGCAAGGCCGCCCGCTCTCGAAGCTCTTCACCACCGAAGAAGAAGTCCTCGACACCATCGAGCGCACCATTCTCTTCTACCGCGAAGAAGGCAAGCCCGGCGAAAGATTTGCCGATACCATCAACAGACTCGGATTTGAGTATGTTGAAAGTAAGATCGTGAAATAAAAAACATTGCATAGCAAAAGGCAGTTTTCGGCAAACTGCCTTTTGCTTTTATATACTGAGATTGTGGTGAAAACCACCGGGGCGCGACAGGTGCTCCTCGGCAACAGCTTTGTTGAGCGCAAGAAGCTTGATGTTCTTATCAACTGTATTCCTATAAATGATCTCCATATCGTTGTATTCCGGCTGGCTCATCTGTACGGCATAAAGACCCGGCAGACTGCAAAGCTTTTCGATATAGTGGTCACCTCTGCCGCAAAAATGCATTGCTCCGCAGTATTTTTGCAGTAATTCACCGTCATAGGGCATTGCAAACTCCTCGTAAAACTCGGGCGAAAGATTCATTGCGCTGTCATTTCGAATCATAACCGAACCGCGATGCCAGAGCATGTGCCAATGCGGATTCATTTCAGCATCGCGCGGAAAAAGCGTGTACCATTTTTCGAGAAATCCAACGTAAGTGTCGGTGACCAGCCGAAGCATTGCGTGAACAAGCTCGGGCTCGTCATACATCGCGTAAAACATCTCACCGCCCCAAAGCAGCTCGCAAATATCAAGAGGACCCTGAAGGTCGGGGTGATAGACCTTTACGTATCTTTTGATCTTCGGATACTTTTCAAATACTTCGGCGCAGATCTCGCCGAATTCAAACACATTCTTGCCGAAGCCGGCTTTAAGATCGGGTATTCCCGCCTCGACTTTAGCGCGGATCCACTCGGTGTCGTTTACCGATCTTGTGGTCGGCAGGGTATTCATCTGCCGTGGCATCACAAATATCTCAGCACCGAAAAGGGAGCTGAGTATACCCGTACCGTAATTCGCACGGACAACGAGATTCCCCTTTTTCTTTCCCAAAGCATCAGACACACCCTCAAGCTGCTGGCGCAGCATACAGTCATAGCTTTCAAGCGCATCATTGATGTTCTCAACGCGCGGAAAGCTGACCGATGAAGGCGAGAACTTCTTTCGTACAGGCAGGAATATATCGCCGCCAAAGCGGTCAAACAGGAAATCACGCCATTGATCTACGTAATCCTCCTCGGTTTCGGGATCGATGCGCGATTCAATATCTTCAAGAAGCGTAAGCGTCTCGTCGCTGAGCTTATAATCCATATTATCTACCCTCAAGCATCCACTTTATTGCCCTTTTGACCCACTTATCCCAGAAAGACCAGGTGTGTGCGCCGGGGCCTTCTTCGTAAGTGTAGTCAAAATCGGTCTTCTGCATAAAATCGCGGAAGTCGGTGTTGTTGCGGTAAAGCGTATCCTCGGTGCCGCAACAGGAGAAGATTCTCGGCTTTTCCGCGTCCTTCGGGAAGTTTGCGGCGAGCCACATTATGTCGGCTTCGCAATTCTTGACGTTTTCCTTGAAATCATCGCCCCATACCATTCTTGCCTCGTGTGTCCACGCGCAGACCTGCAAACGGCTGACAATATCGACAACGCCCGAAAGAGATGCCGCCGCGGAATACTGATCGGGACGCATCAGCGCGGTATGAAGCGCACCATACCCGCCCATCGAAAGGCCGCAGATGAAGTTATCCTCGCGCTTGTCGCTGAAGCGGAAGGTCTTGCGGACGAACTTCACAAGCTCATCAGAAACGTAGTCAAAATATTTCTTGCCGTAGACCATATTGGTATAATAACTGTTCTCGCCGTCGGGGCAGACAACGGCTATGCCGAAATCGTTCGCATAGCGTTCAATCGAGGTCTTGCGGCACCATCCCGTGTGGTCGCCGTGCATACCGTGAAGAAGCCAAAGCACGGGGATCTTTTCCTGATCGCATCCCTCGGGGATAACGACGTTTAACGAGGTATCGTGATTAAGACATTTCGATCTGAAAGTAACGTGAAAGAGTGCCATGGGGAGCCTCCGTTTTTTATTTTATTATAGCATAGAGGTGGGGAATTGTCAAGGAAATATCTCGCTTCGCGAGAATGATAATCGCGCGAAGCGCGAATGATGGTCGGCTGCGCCGAATGATGATTCGCCAAGGGCGAAATATTTAATTGGAAAATTTCCGCCAAGGCGGAAATTCACCTTCATTTTGCCGAAGGCAAATCATCATTCGCGCTCTGCGCGATCATCATTCTGCGAAGCAGATCATCATTCCGCCGAAGGCGGATCGCTCTTGACTTCCCCATATAATTATGCTATAATGTATCCATCAATTTATATGGAGATAATACTATGTCCGACTACAAGAAATACAAAGACGGATTCGTCAATTACGCCCATCGAGGCGCATCGGAATATCTGCCCGAGAACACTCTGCTCTCCTTCTACGCGGGTATTTTTATGAGGGCAAACGGCATCGAAACCGACGTCCGCCGCACGAAGGACGGCACGCTCGTCCTCTTCCACGACAACACCCTTGAGCGCGTGACGGGCGATCCGCGTTCCGTCGAGGAATGCACGATTGCAGAGCTTATGGAGCTCGATGTCAAAAAGGATGGCTACACCGACAAGATCGCGGTATTCGAGGATTTCCTTCAAAAATTCGCATTCCGTGACCTCGTTTTCGCAATCGAGCTCAAGGGCGAGGGCGTTGAAAAGGACACCGCGGACCTTCTCCGTAAATACAATTTGGTAAACAAAACCGTCGTCACCTCTTTCCGACTCGATTACCTCAAAGAATTCCACGCATACGCGCCCGAATTTGAATTCGGTCTGCTGACGAAGGACGTCACCCCCGAGCTTGAAGCCGAGCTTCTCGCCCTCGGAGCGACCGAGATCTGCCCCCGCGTAAGCCTTATGACCGCAGATGACGCCGCAAGATGGCATAAGATGGGCTTCCGCGTCCGCGCATGGGGAGTAAGTGACGAGAAAATTATGAAAAGTGCTTACGACGCGGGCGTTGACGGTATGACTGTGAACTTCCCCGACAAGCTCGAGGCTTACAGGAACCGAAAGCAATGAAAAAAGCGGTATTTTTCTCTCTTCTGCTCGTTTTGACTTTTCTTTTGACATCGTGTATGTTTTACGCACCATCACCTTACAAAAGCAGTCACAGCGAAGAAGAGATAGAATTAATTGAAATATGCTACTATAAAGCCGAATACTCGACGGTCGACTTATCCGCCGCTCCGGTTGCAGTGGTCGAAAAAGGACTTCACGGTGAAATCATTGACGGGTTGAAAGATATTGGTTTTAAGCAATTTGTATTGCTGTTTCCTGCGGCGATAGATCCCGACGTAAACATAAACGGCTATGCGGTCAGAATAACGTATACCGACGGAAGTGCCGAAATAATCGCGCCAAACCTTCAGATCTCATATCAGGACGGCAAACGGACCGACGTAAATTTCAAAAGCTGCGACCGAGATAAATGGAATGAATTTATCAACAAATACGTTGAAATGCAAATGATAACTGAAGAAACAGTATAAAGATCAATCAAACGTGTGTTAAAATTTGCGTTTCAAATTTCCATATTTTTACTCCCATTGAAAAGTTGATACGTAAACAAACCAACTTTTCAATGAAAATACTGAAATCCGCCCGAAATTCGAGCGGATTTTTTACTTATTTTGCATTATGCAAGCATCGAAAGTATCTTATCCCGCTTGCAATATCCAACGTTCTTCGCGGTCTCCTGTCCGTTTTTGAAGACGATGACGGCGGGGATGGCGTTGATGGAAAAAGCGTTTGCGAGCTCGCCTTGCTCATCGACGTTGATCTTACCGATCTTGACCTTACCTTCAAGCTCCTCGGCAACAGCCTCAAGCTCGGGCGCGAGCATCTTGCAGGGGCCGCACCAATCGGCATAGAAATCTACGATTACGGGAATTTCCGATTTCAAAACCTCTTCGTCGAAATTTTCAAGTGTGATCTTAACTTCCATTTCTTATCCTTTCGGCTTGTAGTAGAGCATACAATGGCAAAATCCCTCAAATTCGGGATCAGCCATCTGCTCGCGGAACTCGCGGCAGATGCATTTTGTGTCCTCTGACTGCTCACGGCGGCAGGGGCAGTAGCCACCCCTCTGTTTAAGTCCCTCGCGGACGATCTTTACCATCTCTGCATCGGGATTAAGCTGAATCTTTGCGGGCATTACTTCTTGAATCTCTTTCCGGTCTCGTTGAGGTAGGTGCACATTGCGAGAGTCCAGTCGGTCTGGATGATGTCGTATCCGCGGTCAGCGAGCCAGCCCCAGCCGTACTCGGGAGAGATTGTGAAGGAGGTATCGTCGGAATGTCCTGCTGCAAGCTGGGACTTGTAGTTATAAATAATAGCGTTCGCCCAAACGAGCTTGTTATCAGCGTGGAGCTTGTCGATGAATGCAGTGGAACCAACGCCCTCGTTTTCATCGGTGAATACGACCTCACAACCAACGTAGTTGATATTACGGCGCATCATTTCCTCGTGGATACCCTCGTCCTTCTTTACGATCGGGAGGTAGTAAACCTCGGGAGCATATTCCTCGACGATGTCAAGGATCTCGGTTTTGGGAGAAGACTTAACAACGATCTGGTCAAGCATTCCGTGTGCGCGGATAGCGTCCGAGATCTCTTTGGGATGCTCCCAGAATTTATCAACGTTTATGTAGCATCTGTCCTTGAAGGTATCAAGTACTTCGTCGAAAGTGCAGAGACCGAACTGGGTGTAGTCGCGGTCGTAGTTGACGTAGCGAAGCTTGCGGATCTCCTCGTCGGTGAGCTGGGGGAGAGAAACCTTGCCCTCTGTGCCGAGGTAGTTGAGGTGGCGGTACTCCATCTTGGGGTGGAGGATCCAAAGGGTGCCGTCTGCGGACTTATTGAGGTCAACCTCGATCATATCCGCGCCGTGTCGAACTGCGATCTCGTAAGCCGCCATGGTGTTGCAGGGGATGTTACCTCCGCACTCGCCGCGGTGTGCGGCAACGATGATGCGCTCGGAAGCGTCTTTCATAAGATTAAATGCCATTTTAATTTCTCCTTTTGTTAGGATTTTTTGTTATGACTATATTTTATCACAAAAATCCTCGCTTGTCACCACTTTTTTGAAAAAATATCGTTTCTATTGACAGATATTTCTTTTTATGATAAAATAGATACATCAAATTCAAGAGGAAAACGATATGAACAACACGATCAGAAAACTTCTCCTGCTGCTTGCGGGCATTTTGATACTCTCATCCGTCCTATTCGCTTGCGCGGAGGATATTCCCGCAGACACCTCCTCTCTCACCGAAACGGCAGAGCAGATCATCACCGAGGCACCCGAGACCGAGCCTCCCGCGCCCGAATTTTACGACATCGTCACGGGCGGTATATGCTCTTATAAGATCGTATACCCGGCAAATCTGCCGACTGACGGTGCGGTCGTAAAGGCGGCGCTCAATATCAGAAAATCAATCGAGCGATTCGCTTCCTCTGCCCCCGAGATCGGCGACGACTGGATCAAGGAGGGCGATAGCTACAACAGCGAAAGCCTTGAAATACTCGTCGGTCATACCGATTATCCCGAAACCGCCGAGGTTATCGCCGAGTTGGGATACGGCGATTATATTATCCGCGCCGTAGGCAATAAGATAGTGGTCCTATCCCATTCCGATGAAGGATACATCGCAGCCGCCAACCGTTTCTCCTCGCTTCTCTACGGAGGTTTAACCGAAAAGGAAGACGGAACTGCCGACGTCCGAGTCATCGCAGAATATTTGAACTCTGCCTTCACCGTTGAAAAAATGGCTTCCGCAATTCCCGTATACGACGGCGGATCCGATTTTCTTGCGCTCGATATGAGTGAAGGAGCTTTCGGGATCATCATCGAAGATACCACCCCCGAGGAATACAAAAAATACCTCGAGGAGCTTGCCGAAAACGGCTACAAGACCCACGCGGAAAACGAAATTTCCGGCTCGCTTTTCGCCACGGTCTACACCGAGGAATACACCGTAAACGCAGGCTATTACAACAATCTCGGACAGGCAAGGATCATCATCGAGCCCTACGAGGACGATACCCTTGCGCCCGTGAAATCGGATGCCGCGCCAGTGACCACCTCGCAGATAACGATGCTCGGCGTTGACGGCATATACAACGGAAGCTATCAAAATAACGGAATGTGCCTGATCTACCGTCTCTCGGACGGCAGCTTCATCGTCATCGACGGCGGACACGCAGAAAATTCTGCTATCTATTCTGCTCAGATAATCAAGGAGCTCCGCGCGCAGTCCAAGGATTACGCAAAGACCGATAAAGATATCCGCATCGCCTGTTGGATCATAACCCATCCGCACACCGACCACCACGGAATGTTCCTGAAGGAATACAAGAAATTCACCGCCTTCACCTTTGACAGCATCATGTGCAGCTTCTGGACAGAGGAAGATTTTATGGAATCCAAGAATGCAAGCGCAAGCTTCGCTTCGGGAACCTGGAAGGGCTACCTCCGCTCCCGCGATATTGCAAAGGAGATAGGTGCAGATTACATAAATCCGCACGTCGGTCAGGTGTTCTGGTACGGCGACACGTCCTTTGAGATCCTTTACACCATCGAAAGCTATCTGCCGAAGGTCGCCACAGGCTTCAACACCTGCTCGCTCGTCATCCGCACGACCACGACCGATGCTTCGGGCAAATCCACCACAGTTATGGTAACGGGCGACGCTACCGGTCACGCCTTTGAGATCTGCAACAAGATGTACGGCAAGACACTCGCATCCGACATCGTTCAGGTCGCGCATCACGGCGCGGGTACGGGCGGCGCGGACGGTCAGACCTCGACAGCTTATACTTATATGAAGCCCTCCGTCATTCTCTGGCCCGCGGGAACTCATAATTACGCGGATAAATCCAAGAAAGCGTGGAACCAGGTGCTCACCAGCCACAGAAATCCCAACTACAAGGAGCTCTATATTTCGGGTTGGCAAGGCAACGCGGTCACGCTTCCACTCCCCTATACACTCGGAACAGCAATACTCAACGAGGTTCTTGAACCTTAAAACACAAAAAAGTCCATCTTCGCTATGTAAAGATGGACTTTTTTATTGACCTTTTTCATCATTTATGGTAAAATAAATATATATTTCTCATAGGGAGAACAAAAATGAGATCAAAATTAAAAATTATCGCACTTCTATTTGTGCTGCTCTTTTCTCTTTCGGTAATTCTTTCGGGATGTGACGGCGGGGTGGTTGAAACCGCGGCGCCCGAGGTCATCGAAACGATCCCCGAAACTCTGCCCGAGACCGAAGCACCGGCGCCGAGTGAATACACCATCCTTTCGGGCAAAGAGGGCGTTTTTTCGATAGTCCGCCCCGAGGAGCTTGCCGCGAGTGACGTTGCAGTTACCACCGCAGTTGAGATCAGAAAATTCATCAAGGAGCGTACGGGCGTTTCGCTTAAACTCGGCGACGACTGGATCGCCGCGGGCAAAGAGCACGACGGCGAGGCTTTCGAGATCCTCGTCGGCGCAACTTCGCACCCCGAAAGTGCACAGGTTATGGCGTCGATCGGCTACGGTGACTACGCGATCCGCGCCGTCGGCAACAAGATCGTCGTAGTATCTTACAGCGACGTCGGATACGAGGAGGCTCTAAAAAAGTTCACTGCCCTTCTCCGCACGGGCATTAAGGATGAAAACGGCAATATGTCGCTCACGCTCGCCGCGGAAGACATCAATATCGTCGGAACGGTTGAAAAGATGACGGCTTCCCTGCCTCATTACGCAGGAGGAGAGATCAACGCCGTTGCAAACGCAGGCGACGGATGCTATTGTATCGTCATTGAAAAAACAAATGCGGATGAATACAAGACCTACCTCTCCGCGCTTGCGGGAGAGGGCTACAAAACTCACGCATCGAATGACATCGCGGGCAACCTCTTCTCCACGCTCTACACCGACAAATACACCGTCAACGCGGGATTTTACAAGAATTATGAAGAGGTCCGCATCGTAATCGAGCCCTTCAGCGAGAACACTCTGCCTCTTGCAAAGTCGGATTTCGCCGCGGTTACCACTCCGCAGCTGACGATGATAGGCCTTGACAACCTCATCGGCGCAGAGTATCAGAACAACGGCCTTTGCCTTATCTACCGCCTTGCGGACGGAAGCTTCGTCATCGTTGACGGCGGACATTCCGAGGACGCGGCTGTATCTGCGGCTGACATCATCGCCGCTCTGCGCGAGCAATCGAAGGACTATGCAAAGACTGACGCCGACATCCGCATTGCCGCCTGGATAATCACCCACCCTCACAGCGACCATTTCGGCACTCTTGTCAAGGGCTACAGTCAGTTCACGAAGTTCAAAGTCGAGCGCGTTTTCGCTAACTTCTGGGACGAGGGCACTTTTGAAGCCTTCAAGAGCGCAAAAGACACCTTTGCACCCGGCAAGTACACCACCTACACGCAGACACCCGGCATTGCCGATAAGCTCGGCGCGGAATATATCGTTCCCCACGTCGGTCAAGCCTGGTGGATAGGCGGCACAAAGTTTGAATTCCTTTACACTCTCGAGTCTTTCCTCCCCCGCTCCACTCCCACCTTCAACACCTCATCTCTCATCTTCCGAACCGTCACCGCAGATGCATCGGGCAAGGAATACAAAGTCATGGTAACGGGCGACGGCACGGGATATACGATGCAGATAATCGCCGACACCTTTGGGAATGAGCTCAAATGTGACGTCGTTCAGCTCGCGCATCACGGCTCGATCACAAGCGGAAACAGCGGCGGCACGCAAAAGGCTTATGAATATATGAGCCCCTCCGTCCTTTTCTGGCCGGTAGGACAAAAGCATTACTCGACCGTCAAGGAATACACCTACAACCACGTTCTGCACGACTCGCGCAACCCCAACTTTGCCGAGCTTTACGTTGCCGGATGGCAGGGCAATTCCGTAACTATCTCGCTGCCCTACACCCTTGGAACGGCGCAGAAAAAAGTTGTTCTCGAACCATAACAATCCTAATTGTAAAACTGCGTTTTATAATCAAATATTATTTTCAGGAGGATCAAAATGAAACTCAATTATAAGCTTCTGGCGCTCCTGCTTGCGCTGATACTTGCATTTTCCGCCTTTGTCGGATGCTCGCCCGCGGGTACACCCGGGGAAACAACTGCCCCCACAGATTCGGCAAATGTAGCCGAAACTCCCGAAACCGAGCCGATACCCGAAGGCCCGACGCTCTACACACTCATTTCGGGCGGAGCATCGCATGTCAAGATCATCCGTCCCGCGGATATTGACACCGACGCAATGCCCGTCAAGGTTGCCATTGAGATCAGAAAAGTCATAAACAACGTCACCAATGTTTCTCCCGAACTCGGAGACGACTGGATCAAGAAGGATGCAAGCTACGACAGCTCCACCCTCGAAATCCTTGTCGGCGAAACAGGATATCCCGAAACCGCCGAAGCTATGATGGGACTGACCTACGGAGAATATACTCTCAAAGCTGTCGGCAACAAGATCATCGTCTTCTCATACACCGATTCCGGATACACCAGGGCGATGAACGAGATGATCACTCTGCTCCGCAATTCGGTCACCGACGAAGCCGACGGCACAAAGACACTTACCATATCTGCCGATAAGATCAATATTGTCAAGCAGAGCGACGCGATGACCTCAAGCCTGCCCATGTACGAAGGCGGCAAATTCTCCTCCGTAACCGATATGGGCGACGGCTGTTATGGCGTTATCATCAAGGGCACCACTCCCGACGAATACAAGACTTACCTTACCAAGCTTACCGGAGCAGGATATCAGACCTACGCCGAAAACGAGATCGTCGGCAGCCTCTTCACTACCCTTTATACCGAAAAATACACCGTCAACGCAGGCTATTACAGCAATAACAAGGAAGTCCGCGTCATCATCGAGCCATTTGAGGAAGACACACTTCCCACAAAGAAAAGCGATGCCGCGCCCGTCACCACCTCACAGGTATCAATGATCGGCGTTGAGGGCATTTACAATAAGGAATATCAGCAAAACGGTATGTGCATCATCTACCGCCTTTCGGACGGTAGCTTCATCATCGTTGACGGCGGCCACCACGGTAACTCCGGCATCTACGCCGCAAACATAATCAAGGCTCTGCGCGAGCAGTCGAAGGACTACGCCAAGACCGATAAGGACATCACCATTGCGGCTTGGATCATTTCGCACCCGCACACCGACCATTTCGGCACGCTGATGAACGAATACAAACAGTTCACCAAGTTCAATTTTGAGCGCATCATGTGCAACTTCTGGCCCGAGGAAGCATTTGATACCGCACAAAAGACAACAAGCAGCTTTGCTACCGGTCTTTACAAGAACTACAACAATACCGTTAACGTCGCGCGCGAGATAGGCGTTGACTACGTCGTTCCCCACGTCGGTCAGGTCTGGTGGTTCGGCGACACAGCATTCGAGTTCCTTTACACCATCGAATCCTATCTTCCCACAGTAGCAAACGCCTTCAACACCTCCTCGATCGTATTCCGCTCGATCACGGCAGACGCATCGGGCAAGAAGATGACCGCCATCATCACGGGCGATGCGACCGGTCACGCATTCAACATCTGCAACGCTATGTATAAAAATGAGCTTAAATGCGACATTATGCAGGTCGCACACCACGGCGGCGGCACGGGCGGCTCGAACAGCGGAACGCAGTCCGCATACGCGCTGATGAAACCCTCCGTCATCCTCTGGCCTGTCGGTCAGAACTATTATTCCACAGTTGCGGCAAATACATATAACCACGTCCTCCTCGAAGGCAAAAACCCCAACTACGCTGAGCTCTACGTTGCCGGATGGCAGGGCAATACGGTAACTCTCCCCCTGCCCTACACTCTCGGCACGGCGATCACCAATAATATTGTTGAGCCGAAGAACTAATAATTCGAATGCAATAAATTAATAATGATGAACCCCGCTGTCGCAACGCGACAGCGGGGTGTTGTTATTAGCCTTGGATCCAGGCAAAAGTATAAGGCGTTGCGTATGATATGCCTGAAGAGGTTGCAATAGTCAATTGTTCTATCCTAACAGTATACATACCATATTGGGTTGGAAGGAATTCTACCAATTCGACATTATTGTTAAGTGTTTGGGATAAACACACTAATCTACCATAAGTATCATATACGCAGATATTCAAATCTGACAAGTTGCATGAAACGTCATCTGTAGTCATAACTTTTTCAAAAGCAAGTGAAAACCTTGTCGTTATGTTGGCAGACAATGAGACTTGATATTCACAATAATAACGAGGAGACGTTTGGGTATTAGCGGTAATAAAATCATTAGACATCAAAAGTTGGCTCGCTCTACTTGCATCAATTACCCCCGCACCATACTGTCTGTAAGGCGAATCTTCACTCGGCACGGGATGCGCTGAACTTAGTGAAACTGATGCCGTTAATATTGCTTTTGCTTGAGTAGGGTTAACTCTTAATGAACCTCTGCACGCCATCATTAATGCAACTACACCAGTAACCAACGGTGCGGCATAACTTGTTCCGTATTTTTCTACTCCGTTTCCAAAATCAACAAACCTGGGAGCACAAATATCCGGCTTATACGCATCATCATTATTATTTTGGTTATAGCTTGATGTTCCATTAAAGATACAATCGTAACTACGGCAATAATTTCCAACCGTAATAATATTGTATGCCATTGCCCCACTTGCAACTGTATCAGAAGTTTGATTGCCTGCGGCATTTACAATCGAAAAACCATATTGATGTACATATTGATCTAATATCTTTGCTACATCGCCATACTCATTAATTTGATCTTCAAAATATTCTTGTTCCCAAACATCATAAAAAGCCAGAGCCATACTAATATTAATGACATCAACATTATTCGCTACAAACCAATCCAACTCTGTTATCAAAGTTGCTTGTATACTTAAATCAGCAAAAATATTATAACTAGTACTAAAATAATCTGCCTCGGGAGCAATTTGATATATTATTTCCGTCACTTTGGTTGCATGGTCATCAATTGGTTCTTGACTAGGATAATGAACAATGATATTTGCTCCATTTAACCCGATATTATCTGCATCTACAACTCCTACATCTAAAACACCAATATTAATACCATATCCCAATGTACCCCAAGTATTATCGAATATATTCTCTTGTTGTGCATTTGTGACATTAATATATTGCATATTACTATCTGTATCATAATACTCTATGTCATTGGCATAGTTATTATAGTACTGTGCAGGTTCAATAAAAACATCATCACAATAATAGCCAACGGACTCAACACCGTCACAAAGAGCTATTTCCTCGATACGTTCAGAATTCAATTCTGCAATAATAATAGGCATATATTCACTATTATATACTACCTCATTTTCCGTCAGATATTTATCGGAGAAATTTGCAGTATAAACAGAATAGCAAGCTTTCATAGCATTTCTTTTGGTAGAAACAAAATATTCCCATTTTGCATCATCCTCTTCATTTGTAATAGGCGAAGAGCAAAGACGTGCCATTTCACTTTCGTAGTCAGGGATTTTTGACAAAGCTTCATTTACAGTAGTTTCGGTGTCAATATCTTCTAACCAAATAATAACACGATACATCTCATTGGGGCTATTCTCCATAAGTTCTATCAATGTATCCGAAACAACACCTTGTTGTTCAGTTAATGTCATATTTTCAGCGTAAATTGAAACGCCACAATATGCAATTAGAATCGTTACACTCAAAAAAATAGAAACGATACGATAAAGAAGATTAACAAATTTTTTCACAATAAACCTCCGCAATTTTTGTTATTTAACTACTAATCAAAGTATTATCTATCTGACTTTCTTGTGACAAACTGATTGTTTGAATACTTCAAAACTACTATTTTGGATATATAGCATTTGGATATATATCCAAAAAATCTTCCCTCGTAAGTGCTGTAAAACCAAATTGCCGCATATCAGGATTCTTTGAAAGTATCAAAAACTGATCATATGTAATGATAATATACAACTTGCCGTTTATCTCTCCGGTTATATACCCCAAACCTTGGAAGTAAGCAAGATCCGACTGTTCATGTCTGCAAAAATAAGATTCAATCAACTCTTTTTGCTTATCAGTCAAAAGCTTCATCTGAACCCATAACGCATCTTTTTCTTCTTGATTTTCTTCACTCAAAGCTCCATACTGCTTTTGTAGATTATCATATTCATCCTGCAGATCTTGATATGTTTTTCCTTCACAAACATAGTCTTTAACCGCAATAACATAGTTAGAAGCATTATGCGGCACCTCATTGTTATATCTAAAAACATTAATCGCATACATTCTGCTTTTATCCCGGTAGGAATCAAGCATCCTTTTCAAAACGGTCGAAACGAACATTCCGTTCCAGTAGTCAAACCAACTGCGGCTTCCTGAATTTTCACGATAATATCTTTCATAGTACGCCTCGCTCGGATCGTAAACCGGCGGATCTACTTTTATCGGCTCTTCGGTCGTGACTTCTTCCGGTGGGGTGGTTTCTTCGCTGCCGGGGGTGGTTTCGACTACCGGGGGGTCCGGGGGCTGCGATATCCTCATCGCAAGGGGGATGACGGTGCAGGCGATCAGAGCGATGCAAGCCGCCGATACAGTCCATCTCATAGCGCTTTTTGTGACTGTTCTTCTCTTTCTTAATTTTTCTTTGATTTCAAAATACCTTTCAATCAGCCCCGAGTCAAGTTCTTCAAGGGCGTCGATCAATATTTCTCGGTTCATATATATACCCCATTTCTTTCAAGGTGTTCGCGCAAACCCTCCTTGATCTTTTCAAGCTCACGGTAGACCGTCGCAATGCCCACGGAAAGCTCGTCCGCAAGGCTTTGCGGCGTTTGAGCCATATAATACTTGCCGATAAAGATATACTGCCGCCGCTCGGGCAGTGACTTCACGTAGCCGTTTATAAGCTCCGCAAGTTCACGCGCGCCTTGCTCGTCGGTGTTATCGGGCAGTGTTGCCGCAAGCTCCTCTATCGATTCGGTAAACTCGGAGGGAATACGCTTCTTTGCGTTTTTTTCTTTATATTTGTTGATCGCGATCCTTTTGATTATCTGCGTTAAATACGCGGGAAATTTCTGCGGTCTCTCGGGTGGGATCGCGTTCCAAACGCCGAGATATGTATCGTTCTTGCATTCCTCGCAATCAAGACCATCGTGCAGAATGTTATAGGCAATGCGGTAAAGCATTGCACCGTAAACCTCATCCGTCACCTGAATGGCACTCTCATCGCGCAGAAAATACAGCTCGATTATCCGCTCATCGCTGATCTTCTCTTTGCGTTTCATTGTTCCTCCCTTCACAGTCTAAAAGCGCTTTCACTTATATTTGTCAAGTTTTTCTTGAAGATTTATCATAATTTTGAAAAAAATCCGCGCCAAAGCGCGGATTTTTTGATCAATACTCTTTCCGTCCATCAAAAGCACACGCCAACGTATGCGCATCCGCAAACTCCAGCTCCCCTCCTACGGGGATACCGTTTGCGATCCTCGTGACCTTGATTCCCGCAGGCTTCAAAAGGCGCGAAATATACATCGCGGTCGCCTCGCCCTCGGTGGTCGGGTTGGTGGCTATGATGACCTCTTTTATGTCCTCGGATGCCACTCTCTCGATCAGCTCGCGGAGCTTGATGTCATCGGGAGTGATATTCTGCATCGGCGAGAGCATACCGTGGAGCACGTGGTAAACGCCGCCGTACTCGCGCACCTTCTCGATCGCCATCAGCGAACGGGTGTCGGCAACTACACAAATAGTCGAGCGGTCGCGCGTGGTGTCCGAGCAGATCGGGCAGACCTCGAGGTCGGTCAGATTCTGGCAAACGGGGCAGCAATGGATGTTTCTCTTGGCTTCAAGAATAGCCTCGGCGAATCTCTCCGCCTCCGCATCGGTCATATCAACGACCGAAAAGGCAAGACGCATCGCCGTGCGCTTGCCGACTCCGCCGAGCTTGCCGAATTGCTCGGCAAGAAGCTCAAGCGACTTTATGCTTTCGGACATGATCAGAACGCTCCGTCGGGAATGCCGTATTTAGCGGCAAGTGCCGACATCTCGCTTGCCGATGCATCCTGAACTCTCTGGATACCCTCGTTGACAGCCGCAACGATGATGTCCTCAAGAGTCTCGGGATCGTCGGGATCAATGATCTCGGGCTCGATCTTGATCTCGGTCACGCGAAGGCTGCCGTCGATCTTGAGATTGACTGCTCCGCCGCCTGCCGCAACGTCGTATTCGCGGGATTCAAGATCAGCCGCGAGAGCTTCTCTCTCCTCCTGGAACTTCTGTACCTGGCGCATCATAGCGTCCATATTCTGGGGTCCGCCCCCTACTCCCTTGGGAAGTCTGACTTTCATTGTTTATATACCTTCCTTAATATAAATATGTCTTAATTGTTTTCCTCGGCAAGCTCTGCCAGCTCGTCGGCGAGTATTTTTGCATCGCTCGGAGCCTCGCCCTTTTTGACGAGCTCAAAGATGATGCTCTTTTCGTCTATCGGTCTGTCAAGCGCGACCGAAGCCGCGGAGCAGAACGCGCGGAATTTATCGGGAAGCGAAAGCATCGTTTTGGTCAGCGACTGCGAATAGCAGATGACGATGCGGTCGTTTTCGTCGAAATATGCGTTTTCGGTCTTGAGCAGCGCGCTGATCATCGGCGCGGTAGACTCGAAGGAATCAAGTATCTCCGCCCACTGACGGATCGGGCGAAGCAAGCGCTCCTTTTTCGGTGCAGGTGCAACGGGTGCGGGCGCGGGTCTCGGTTCGGGTCTCCTTACGGGAGCGGGTGTAGGCGCAGAAGTCGGCGCGGGCGCTTGCTTTCTGACGGGTTTGATGTCCTCGGGCACATAGGGCACGAAATCGTCATCCGCCGGCGGAATATCGTATTCCGCGAAGGGAGGCGGCTCGCCGAAATCATCGAAGACGGGCTCGGGCTGCTGAGGTGCAGGCGCGGGCGCGGCGGGAATTCCCATCGCGATCTTTGCTTCAAGCGCAGAAATTCTTGCAAGAAGCGCCTCGGGCGTTGTTCCGAGCTTTTCGTCGGCAAGGCGAACGAGAGTCAGCTCGGCAACCGTTCTTCTCGAAGCGCCGGGGCGCTGCATCGAGGAATAAGCGTCGTCAAGCAGACGGCAATGATATGAAAGCATCTCGCGCGAAAATGCGGCCGCATCGGCGGCAAGGCGCTCGCTTTCGCTGTCGGTAAGATCAAGATATTTTGACGCGGACGCGCGCGCCGTCTTCATGACGAGCATATCGCGGTAATACTCGATAAGTTCCTGCCAAAATACGCCGAGGTCGGATGCCGAGGCATCGATCTCCGCGATTATCTCAAACAGGCGGGCACAGTTTTTCGATGTGATGGCGCGGACGGTCTCGCTCATAGCCTCGCGTCCGCGGACACCGATGGTCTCGCTGACCGTGGCGGCGTTTACCTCGCGTCCCGCGGCTGCGCAGAGCTCGAAAAGGCTGATCGCGTCGCGCATTCCTCCCGTCGCAAGTCGCGCAAGCATCAGCGCGGCATCGTCGGTGAGGGTGATATTTTCTTCTTGTGCTATATATTTCAGTCTCGAAACGAGAACAGGTGTTGAAATTCTTCTGAAATCAAACCGCTGACAGCGCGAGATGACGGTTGCGGGAAGCTTTTGCATCTCGGTGGTCGCCAGGATGAAAACAACGTGCTCGGGCGGCTCCTCGAGGGTCTTGAGAAGCGCGTTGAACGCCGAGGTGGTGAGCATATGGACCTCGTCGATGATGTAAACTCTCTTTTTAACGTTCGAGGGGGTATAAACGACCTCATCGAGAATGCCTCTGATGTCATCGACCTTGTTGTTCGATGCCGCGTCCATCTCGAGGACGTCTGTCGTCGTACCGTCAAGGATCGCACGGCAGGACGGGCACTCGCCGCAAGGATTGCCGTTTCGCGGACTCTCGCAGTTGACGGCGCGCGAGAGTATCTTCGCGCAGGTAGTCTTACCCGTTCCGCGCGAGCCGCAGAAAAGATAGGCATGGCAAAAAAGACCGCGCTCGGTCTCGTATTTAAGAATATCGGTAATATGCTCCTGACCGCAGACCGAATCGAAGTCCATCGGCCGCCATTTACGATATAAAGCTTGATGCATGTGCTCGTTCCTCGCAAGTGTAAAGTGGAAAGTGGAAAGTGAAAAGTTATGGAAAATTTTCGCCAAGGCGAAAATTAATTTTTATTAATTCTTCACTTGGTTTTGTTTTTGTTTTTTTGTGTTACTGATTGATATCAAGATAGCAAGTATCTCTTTGATATCCGATTCTAAACTTATAAATTCTTTATCTGACAAATAATCGGTAGCGTGTAAAAGGCGTAGCCAATAATATGATTCATAAGCTTCTTTCAAAGCAATAGCAATCTTGGCATAGAAATCTGCTTTTGTCTGACCCATTTGAGCTTCGCTGACATTAGCACCTATACTCGTCCCTGAGCGCATAAGCTGTTTTGACATAATACGCTCTTTTTTGTCTTCTTTCAAATACCTGTATAATTTCACAATCCTTATTGCAAAATCCATACTCTTTTCTTCGATGATTGCTCTTTTCATATCATCCCTCACAAATGAAAGCCCCGTGCAACTTTACACTTTTCACTTTCCACTTTTCACTTCTTATTTTGCAGCCAAAAAATTTGGCTGCAAAATAAGACCATACACCCCAAAATCGAACTTCACATTTGCGCGTTAGTCCCTTTCTCTGCTCGGGGCAGGCGTCCTCGCGGCACATCGCACTAACTGCTTAATGCTGCTTGGTTCCCCACCTGACATGGTTCACAGCGCACGATTGCGCAAGACCCACCCTTCAACACAGAGAAAGAGTCGCAGACCGCATCCGATCCGCCCTCAAAAGGGGAATGAACCCCCGCTATAGCGGATTTCGGGTACAGGACACCGCTAACTCCCCGGCTGGTATGGCCTTATTTCACAGCCAACGCCGTAAAATAAAAGATTTACCTTAATATTATAACAGATTTCATTCAATAATGCAAGGGGTATGAAAGATTTTAACGAAAAGTTTATAAACTGCCCCTCGGCGCGGAGCGCCGAGGGGCATGGAGAAAAAACAATCGTTTTTTATTTTATAGGTTTGAGATCAATCAATTCCTTGGTCGGAAACAGTCTTTCACTTGTTCCGTCCCTTACTACCGTTATATAATCCTCTCCCAAAAGCTTGGGTTGGGGCAATACTACAACGGGATATTCGTTAGTCGGCACCTCTCCGGTTCGGAGGGCATTTGTCGCGTATATAATCGAATCAGTGTATTCACGCTTAGGATGATCCTGTATTACGGGAACATCAAGCACGATTCCCTTATACGGTGCCATCGGTATGCCCTGCGAGGGAGATTCGAAGGACCAAGTACAAACATCATTGTGCTGATCCAAGCGGCAGTGGATAATTGCATAGATCTCGAGAAGCATCTTGCGGTACATGTATTCCGCGCTTGTCGGATCATCCGCAGCCCCGTCGCTCAACTCGGAAAAATCGCCGTGATAGGGTGTAACATAGCTTATTCTTTCAATAACATTGTTACCTGTGTTGAACTCTTCGACCCAATAGATACCCATAACTTCATATACACCACCGGACATTTGCGCCCGCTCTGCGAATATGATCTTATCATACTCGAAATAAAGACGGATGGAATCATTAATAATATAGACTACGTCCTCATAGCTCAAGGTTCTTTCCTTGAGATATCTTGATTCATAAATATCCCTGTGCTGATCTTCGGTGTAAAGGTAGAAGATCTTCTCCCCGTTCGTGCCCGTTTCCTCTTTTCCGTATACGGAATACTTCTTCTCCATTTCGGATGGCTCCGCAGTCGTTTCTTCGCGCTCGGTAACGGATCCGCTTTCCTCTATAACCGATGTATTGGGAATTTGCGTATCAGTACCCGCAGTTCCCGCCGCAAATGAACCGATAACATTTGCCACGTATCCGAACAGCGGCATAGCAAATACAAGCAAAAGCACACACGCGGCAAGGACAGTGATCTGTTTGACGTTTATACGGAGTTTGTTTTTGGGTTGCTCGCCGTCCTTGGTATAGACCGACCGCAATTTCAAACTCTCGCCGACCTCTGCGATGTATTTCGGGTCGATGAGTTCAAAGGCTTCGATCAGCCTTGTATCCTTGAAATTGTCTTTCATACTATTATCCCCTCCTTTTCGAGTGCTTCGGCAAGGCGCTTTCGCAGTCTTGCGAGCATTGATTTGATCTTGCTTTGCGAAAATCCCGTTTCCTCCATTATGCTTCGGTCGCTCGCGCGGTACCAATATCGCAGGATGAAGACCTTTCGCTCGCTTTTGTTCAGTTTTTCCAGAAATTCGTTGATGACCTTGCCCGCGAGGCGCGATTCGTAATATTCCGCGAGGGTGTGACCGTCCGAGAGCAGCGAAAGTATCTCGTCGTTTACCACCTTCACGTTCCCGCCGCGCTTCCAGGCGTTGTTTGCGCGCGACTTACTTATCGCGATATTCTTCGCCCTTGCGGCTATGTAAGCCGAAAGCGGCTCGGGCTCGTCGGGCGGGATCGAGTTCCAAAGTGCCAGAAGCGTGTCGTTGACGCACTCCTCGCTGTCCTCGCGCGAGGCAAGGATGTTTGAAGCAATATAACTGCAAAGCTTGCCATACTTCTTCTCGATTTCCTTTATAGCCTCTTCATCCCGCGCGAAGAATAGTTCAATTATCTTTTTATCGTCCATCGTCGATCCTCCTTTCACCCTATATATCGCAAAATTCCCCCGCTCGGTCGCGTTGAAACCAAAAATTTTTCTTCATTTTATCATTTCCCAAGATAATTGTCAATATTTTTGATTATCTTTCGGTCGGTGTTATCGGGTAATGTTGTAATTATTATTCATTATTCATTATTCATCATTCATTATTCATTTGACCAATTCAGGTTATTAATGAATAATGAATAATGAAACCGCTTCGCTGATGAATAATGAATAATTATATGCAAGCGCGAACATAGCTTTCTTGGTATCATTTGATTGAAATACATACGCTTGTCGTTTATGCAGTACAGACTTCGATCTCCTCATTCACCGCTCCCCGCGGTCCCCACATTTGCTTGCAAATACGCCCGCATGGGGAACGCTAAGGATTAGTCACAAACTCCTTTGATATTCAGCGAATACCGTTCAAGCTTAACCGATTCAAAGCAGATAGGAATATTTTTATTATAATAATTACGCTCTCTCGGTGGAGCTTGCACAAATTATTTCAATAAAAATCTTCCAATTTGCCCAAACAGAATTATATATTTGAGCGATATTCGCTGAATAAATTGAATTATAGCGCAAACTCTTAAGCGTTCCCCATGCGGGCGTATTTGCAAGCAAATGTGGGGACCGCGGGGAGCGGTGAATGAGGAGAGCACCGTCTGTACTGCACAACAAACAAGCGTATTTATTAAATTATCATACTACGGCTAACGCACCTATCTTTGAGCAAAAAAGCAGTCGATTCGCATTTCGCCAAAAAATATCGTGTCCGAGAAAAAAATATATTGCAATTCGCACAAAAATGTGATATAATAAGCTTGAAAAGGAATAGATTTAAGTCATTTTCAGCAAAAAACCAGCGGAAATGGCTCTTTTCGCCTTATCTTGAAATAATTTTATTACGATACAGAGAAAGGAACACAAAAATGAACTCTGAAAAAGTAACCGAGATGACCGCTGAAGTCACCTCCCCCGCCTTCGACGTTAAGGAGAACCACGCCAAGATCCAGGCCGTTATGACCGAGATCGAAAAGGTTATCGTGGGCAAGCGCTCCGAGATCGTTCTTCTTCTGACGGCAATGCTTTCGGGCTCGCACGTTCTCATCGAGGACGTTCCCGGAACGGGTAAGACCACCCTCGCCGCAACTCTTGCAAAGGTCACGGGTCTTGATTTCAAACGCGCACAGTTCACCCCCGACATCATGGCATCCGACATCACGGGCTTTAACATCTATAACCGCCGCACCGAGGAATTCGAGTTCCGTCAGGGTCTTGTTATGTGTAACCTTCTCCTCGCCGACGAGATCAACCGTGCCTCCCCGAAGACGCAGTCCGCGCTTCTTGAGGCAATGGAGGAATCCAAGGTCACCGTTGACGGCGTGACATACGCGGTTCCCGATCCCTTCACCGTTATCGCGACCCAGAACCCCACCGGCTACGTCGGAACCTATCCCCTGCCCGAGGCACAGCTTGACCGTTTCGCGCTCAAGATCAGAATGGGCTATCCCTCTCCCGATGAAGAGCTCAACATCCTCCTTGCCCGCCGCGGAAAAAACCCGCTTGACGAGGTAAATTCCGTCATCACCCGCGAAGAGCTCCGCGAGCTCCGCGCAGGCGTTGCTACCATTAATATTGACGAAGAGCTTTACCGCTACATAGTTCTGCTCATCGGCGCGACTCGCCGCCATCCTTTGCTCTCCCTCGGTGCATCTCCCCGTGCATCTGTTGCACTTATGCGTCTTGCACAGGCTTACGCATTCATCAGAGGCAGAGATTACGTTCTCCCCGACGATATTGCCGCAGTCTTCCGTCCCGCGATCGGACACAGACTCATGCTCCGCCAGGATGCGAAGCTCAAGGGCACCTCGCCCGACGAGATCCTCGGCGAAATTCTTCGTACCACCCCCGTTCCCTACAAGGGAAAGAGAAAATAATCGCCAAAAGGTTTGCCTAAAATGTCCAAAAAGAAGAACAAAAAGGCAAAATCGGTGGAAAACACACACGAAAAGGACCGTTTTCCGATCTCGGTGACCTGGCGTTTCTGGATCTGGGCGGCTGTCTGGATCGGCGCGCTGATCTTTACTCAGGCGCTCCGCGCACCCGCCTCGAACATATTCTTCGGATTCGTTTCGATAATCCCCTGGGCGTCCCTCGTCTATGCGCTTCTCTCGAAGCTCGGACTCAAGGTCTATATGCTCTCCGACACAACGGTGACCGAGAAACACAAGCCTTTCAGTTATGAATTCCGCCTTATCAATGAGTCAATCCTGCCTTATCCCTTCATTGATGCCTATATCAAACTCCCCCGTCGCAGCAGCGTGCGTACAACCGAGCGTTGCGTGCGCGTCGGCATGCCGCCCATGTCGAACTACACCGTTAAGGGAACGGTGACATTCCGCTTCCGCGGAACCTACGAGATCGGCGTGACCTCGTATTACGTTTACGATTTCTTCCGCATCTTCCGCGTCCGCTCGCAGATGAATTCATTTGCCTCGGTATACGTTCTCCCCCGCAAGCTCACGCTTGATACGAGCGACGCCTTTTCGGTGTCTGACTCGGCGATGAGAACAGTCAAGGCGCCCTACGTCTATGACAAGCTCGAGGTCTCCGACATCCGTGACTATATGCCGGGCGACTCGCTCAAGAGCATTCACTGGAAGCTGTCCTCGAAATCAGAGGAATTTATCGTCAACGATTATAACACCGGCTCCGCAGATATATCCTATATCTTCTGCGATATGTCCGCGCACTTCCCCGACGAGCCCCCTGCAAAACCCTTCGTAAATCCCTTTGAAAAGTCCGAGCCCGAGGCTGTCGAAGAGGAAAAACCCGAAGAGGAAGAAGCACCCGCCGAGGAAGAATCCGAGAAGCCGGAAAAGAAAGAAAAGAAGAAAAAGAAGACCGCAGAGCCCGAAAAGCCGAACATCCACGCGCTCATAAACGACGAGGTCTACGAGGATATGAACGAATACTGCGCTGACGGAGCCGTTGAGCTCACCATCGCGGTGATCCTGCGTGAGCTTCGTTCGGGACGCGACGTCTGCCTTATGTGGTATGACGATCGCTCCGAGATCGGCGCATTCTGCTACGATATGCACTCGATCGATGATTTTGACGTCGTATTCAAGCTCTTCGCCTCCGCGCCCACAGTTCACGGCGGACAGAAGATCTCCCGCCTTGCATCATCCGTCGGCGACGGCACCGACTCGAAGGTCATGGTCGTTCTTCCCGTGCTTGACGACGAGATCGTTGACGACGTCAGCGAGATCCCGCGTCTGACCGAGATCATCGCCTACTCCGCCGAGGAACGCTACCTCTATCCCGAGCTTCGCCGTGCATTCATCGACCAATGCCGCGAGGATTTCGGCGCAAGAGGTATCAAGCTGATCGACGGTAAGCTCGACGAAAGCACCATCCTCGCAAGCGAAAGCCCGCTTGAGAACGGTGAAGAGGAAGTCGGCGGCACCGTCGGTGTCGGCACACTCAAAGGAAGACGGTAAGGAGGTATGAAAATGGATAAAGAACAAGTAAAGAAGACCTCCGAGAAGACCGACGTCTCTCCATCCGACATCAGAAAGCTCAAAAAAGCCGAAAAGAAGCGCAAAAAGTTTGAAAAAAAGGAACTCAAGCGCCTTAAAAAGGAGCACGCCGCCCGTGCGGCGATCGTTCCGCCCTCCAAGCGACCGATAATCTGCCCGCCCGACTGCTCGGATGCGGCAAAGAAGCACGTCTACCTCGGTATGCTCTGCCGAATGATCACGATATTCGTGGCGGTCGTCGGACTCTCGCTCTTTGTCAGCGAAGCATTCGGATTTGATATGACACCCGAATACATCGCACAGAAAGCTATCAAGAATTACGGCGGTATCCCCGCAGACGCAGGCTTTGGATTCATCGCGCTTTGGGCGCTTGTGTTCGTTGCGCTGTTTGCTCTGCCCGCATTCTGGAAATACGGCACGTTCATCACGGTTCCCGCGGTATCTGCCGCGATCGTTGTTCCCGCGCTGCCGAATCCCATCACATACTTTTACGAAGCCGCGCTCACCGTCTATAACGGCGCGCTCGGTCATATGAAGTATATGGGCTTCTACGCCATCGACTTAAAGCAGGTAGAAGTGGCGCACACCGCCGACTCTCCCGAGGGCTACGCCCGCACGATGGTAATGCTGTTCACGCTGTTGACAGCCGCCATCTTCGTTCCCGCTATGGTAAAGCGCGCACGGATCTTACTTCCCGGTATATATTCGGGAGGAATTCTGATATTCCTCTTCGTTTATAACCTTTCGCGTTCGAACTGGGCTCTCGCCTTTGTCGCCGCGGCATTCTGTGCGCTGATCATAATGTTCGTTTTCGACCGCATCTATATCGCGGCACCGGCACCCGATGCAACCGATGAAAGCGGCAACGTCTTCGGCGAGACCGACGCCCCCGCCCTTCCCGAGAAGCTTTTGAACAAAAAGGCAACCAAGGAAGAGAAAAAAGCCAAGAAGCTTGCCGCAAAGGCAGAAAAGAAGGCTCGCAAGCAGGGCAAAAAGATCACGGTCGATCAGGAGATCACCGAATATTTCGCCGATTCTCCCGAAAGACCCGCCAAAAAGCAGAAGGTCCACCTGACTCCCGCCGAAAAGCGCGAGGCTAAAAAGGCAAAGATCGAAGCCAAGATAGCCGCACGCGAGGAAAAGCGCGCGGAAAAGGCGGCGATCAAGAAGGTTCGCGATTATCACGAGGATATCCTCATCCGCCGCGCCTCTATCGGAGGATTTGCAGGCGGTGCGATACTCGTTCTTTCGCTTGCAATGCTTGCCATCCCCGCTATGGCAACGCGAGGAAGCTTCGAGACCATTCCCGTCATCGAGGAAAAGCTTGAATATTACCGCAATTACGTCACCGCTCTACTTATGGGCGACGACCCCGCGCTCGATATTCTCGCATTCGAGGGCGACGCAAACAATTTCTCGCCCCGAAACACCACCGCGACACCCAGATACTACACCCACGAGCCGCTCATGACGGTCGAGTCAAATGCCTCCACGAACATCTATCTTCGCGGATGGATCGCCACCTCCTATGAGGACGGCGTCTGGATGACGGCAAGACCCAACAGCGAGCTTCTCGACAAATACCGCTCGCTCTACGCGACCAACGACGATGCGTCCGAGTCGATCTTTTACAACTTCTTCAGGATCATGACCGATGACGGACTCTTCGACGATGACGTTGACGTCACCTCGAAGCTGAAGAGAGTTGAAAAATACGGCTACCACATCGCACAGGTCAATATCAAGCGTGAGGAAGAATTCGTTGACAACATCCTCTATATGCCCTCTTTCCACATCCGCTCCTATTCACCGAACGGATTCAGCTCGACGGGCAATGCTGTCAACTTCCTCCGCGCTTTCGGATCAAGCGAGGCAGGTCCGATAAGCTACGCCAACTACTTTGACGGACTTTACACCAGCTACCGCGCAGGTCTGAACGGCACCGAAGGCTATGCAATGGTCTCAATGCTGCCCGTTCTCAAGCACGACACCCTGGAATACAACCTCGGCAACCTCATAACCGAGTATAACAAGACCCGCACAGCCATCGCAGCGGGACGCACCGAGATCGAAAAGGACATCAACGACAGCCGCCTTGGCAAATATTCCGTCACCCTCTATGACGGAACCGTTATCGAATACACCGTCGTTTCGGTTGCAGAGGACGGCACAAAGGTGCTCACCGTCGCTCAGCCCGTCGGCACCGCAGTCTACACGATCAAGCCCGACGGAAGCGTAAGTCGCGAAATGATCGACGTTCCCGAGGAATATGACCGTGAAGGCAACCTTATCGAATACTACGCCCCCAAGCTCGACCGAGCAGTTCTTTACTTCGAGCAGCTTGACGACGTTCAGCAGTGGCAGTTCCGCCGTCAGGGCGAGTTGCTCGATAAGTACACTCCCTTCGTCTACGAGACCTACACCGGCAAAGCGAATTCGCAGATCATCTCGGATCTCTACAAAGAGATCGTCGCAAATGCCGTGGTCAAGGAAGACTACAAGGAGCCCGTTCCCGCAGACTTCTCGCTTGCGGCTCAGAAGAGCGAATATAAGTACAACAAGAACAAAGAGGTATACCAGCTCGTATCCACCGTTACCGACAGAAACGTTTACGTTCAGCGTCACGCGCTTGTAATGGAGATCATCAACTACCTCTGCGACGAGGAAAGATACACCTACACGCTCAACCCCACCGTTCTCGGCGAGGAAAACACGCTTGACGGCGTTGAGACCTTCCTCACCAAGACAAAGGAAGGCTATTGCGTTCAGTTTGCATCCTCTCTCGCTCTCCTTCTTCGCGAAGCGGGGATCCCCGCGCGTTACGTTGAAGGCTACATTGCAACCGGTCTTTTCACCAACCGCGGTGACGATGCCGTTGCGAGATACAAGACCACCGTCCGCGACTCGAGCGCACACGCTTGGGTAGAGGTTTGGTATGACGGTCTCGGCTGGATCCAGTACGAGGCGACCCCCAAGTACTACGACGCAATGTATCTCTCGAGCCGTCCTTCCTCGGGCACAAGCATCCCGAGCAATCCCGGCGACTACGAGGACGAACCCGAAGAAGATCCCTTCGAGGGAATGACAGATTACGAGATCGAGCAGATGCTCGAGGAGCAGCGCCGCGAGGCTCTGCGCGAGCTGATAAAGAAGATCGTCATCATCACCTCCTCCGTCCTTCTCTTTGCGGCGGCAGTCATCATCTTCTTTGCCATCATCATCAAGAAGGCAAACAAGCGCGCTCTCAAGCGCGAGGAGATCCTGCTTGCGCTCCACGAGGCCGACGAAGAACTCGAGCTCATCCCCGAACGCGAGGAAGTAAGAAAGGTTTGCGAAATGATAATGGATATGCTCCGCGAATGCGGCTTTGTGCCGGGCGTGGGCGAATTCAGCGCAGACTTCGCAAAGCGTATAGCAACCGAATGCGAACGCGAGCTCGTCCTTGCGGCTCCCGAAGAGGGAATGACCGAATTCGAAGCGCCTCGCCACCCGATGCGCGAGAAGGAATGCGTCACCGTCTTCGAGGCTATCGCCGCCGAGGAATTCGGAAACGGCGCCCCCGTTTCGGCAATGCCCTCAATGGCTAAGCTCTGCTACCGACTCCGCTCTACCGTCTACAAGAGAAAGGTAAGCGTCTTCAGAAGAGCGATCATCTATCTTTTCAAGAAAGATAATTAACCCCTATCGGGCAGTTCCGTACAAACTCGGAGCTGCCCGAGGCTTTTTGAGGTAAGAGGTAAAAAGTAAGAGGTAAGAAGTGAGGTAGTTTTTCTCGCGTTGCTCGAAAAAACATTTTTATTAATCGGAAATTTCCGAGCAACGCGAGAAAATTCACCTTACTTCTTACTTCTTCACTATTACTTCTTACCTCACTTTTCTCCTTTTTCTCAACAAAATTTACATTCTTGAATTGAATTTTTACCGTAAATATGATACTATTATAAAAAATCCCTTACGCGAGGAAAAATCAATGAAAAAAGCAACTCTTCTCCTCTCGCTTCTTCTTGCCGCGCTGATGGTATTCTCATCCTGCGACGGCGGAGAGAGCGAAATTACGACCGAACCCGAAACAGTCGAGACCGAGGCTCCCGAGACGCCTCCCGTCTACATCACCAAGGACGGCGCAACCGAGTATAAGCTCATCCGCTCCGATAAAACTTCGCAGGCTGTCACCGATGCCTTTCTGCGTCTGCGAACCGCTATAAACGAAAAATACGGTGTCAAGATCGAGGTCAGCGACGACTTCGTTATGCCGAACAAGGAGCCCCACGCTTATGAGATCGCAGTCGGCCAAGTTGACCGCGAGGAATCGCCCAAGGCTCTCGAGGGCGTTGGCTTCAACGACTCCGTCATCGCCGTTATCGGCAACCGTCTCTTCCTCACCGGCAACAGCGACGAGGCAGTCATCCGCGCCGTTGATCTCTTTATCGAAAAGTACCTCACCGAGGGCGATCTTACCGTAAGCTCCACCCTCCGCGTGGTCGAAAAGGCTGAATACGCCAAAGCAGGTCTGACCATCGGCGGCGTTCCGCTTTCGGATTATGTCATCGTTTACGGCTCGACCTACAGAGATGCAGCCGCAGAGGTCGCAAACAGACTCGGCATTCTGACGGGCGCCATCATCAAGACACAGGCTGAAAAAGAAGCACCCGCCGAGCACGAGATCGCGATCGGCGCAGCTTCGCGCTTCAGCTCAAAGATCCCCACCGAACGCATTGACGATTTCTATATCACCGAGGGCGGCGCGGGCGCACATCTGTATATCAGTGCAAACAACAAGACCGCAGTCGAAATGGCTTGCTCCCGTCTCTGTAAGATGCTTGCGGAAGGAGACAAGACCGAATACGCCGTCTCCGACCTTGCTCTGCACTACGAGCTCCCCGCTTCGCGCGATTACGTCAACGACATCGAGTCCCTCCCCCTCCATTGGGAGCTTGAATTCCAGACTCCCGAGTGGATGCTTGATTATGACGAAAAATACGCCGCAAGCATGGACGCGGACGGCAGACTTATGTCCTGCGCGCACCGCGGCGATATGGTCTACTACCCCGAAAACTCGATCGAGGGCATCATCAGCTCGGTCATGATGGGCGCTGATATGGTCGAGATCGACCCCCGACTCACCAAGGACGGCGTTTTCATCCTGCTTCACGATGCGACCCTCACCCGTACCACAAACTTCGAGGAAATGGCGGGCAAGAACGGTCTTCCCACCTCGGCAAACGTCGCGGATTGGACCTACGAACAGCTTCAACAGCTCAACCTCAAAACAGCTACGGGCGGCGCGAGCGCAAAGGTAACTCCCTACAAGATCCCCACCCTCGACGAGGCTTTCAAGGTCTGCGCAAACCGTATCTTCATCCGCCTCGACGTCAAGGGACCCACAGACGACATACCCTTCTGGGAATTTGAAAAGGACATCTGGCCTCTTATGCAGAAGTATGAGAGCTATTCAAACGTCATATACACCTGGCACAACTGGTTCAAGGCAAACAGCTACACTCTGACCGACACCTACCGCGAAAAGGCTGAACAGCTTTCGGGCAAGGCGGGTATCGTCTTTATCGGCGACCAAGGTACCCTTTCCGGCAACAACAAGGTCATCCGCGCGCACGATTTCAACTACGGAATCCGCCTCTTCGTCAACTTCGGCGACGTTAATTACAAGGAATACCTTAAAAATAACAAGACCAAGCTCGATTCCTACAAGGGCAAGCTCCGTACTTATGCCGACGTTCACAACGGAAACAACGAGTCCCACGCCTTCTACGCCGAGCTTTACGAAGCGGGAATCAACTACCATCTTGTCAACAAGGCACTCTCGCTCTGCCAGTACATCGCCGCTAATTTTGAGGCAACTCCCAAGAATTAAGGTATAATATAATGAAAAGATTTATCGCTCTGACCCTCGCGGTTATCTCGCTTCTCTGTGCGCTTGCAGGCTGTGCACCCGTCGAGGAACAGCCCGCCGAAACCACCGCCGTGCCCGAAACAGATCCCATAACCGAGCCCGTGACCGAGCCCGACACAACGATCAGAATCGGCGAAACTCCTCTTGCTGAATACACCGTTGTTTACGGCAAAGACTACGAATCGACTGCAAAAGAGCTTGCCGCGCGCCTCGGTGCCGTTTGCGGTGCAACTCTTGCAATCAAGCCGCAAAATGAATCGACCGGGAATCACGAAATAGCAATCGGTGTTATCAACATGGAGGCAAAGACCGGACTCGGTATGGACGATTTCAAAATCGCGCAGGTTCAGAACACCGATTCGATCGCGATCACCGGCGGAAGCACCTATGCCACCGACACCGCTTGTGCGAGATTTGCAAAGCTCTTCACTCCCGAGAAATACAAATACGAATTCAGCGATCTTACAATCGCCTATTCCCTCCCCGACCGTCAGGAATACATAGACGATTTCTCCAAACTCGCGCTTCATTGGGAATTCTACCACGAAACTCCCGAATGGATGCTTGATTTCGATGAGAAATACGCTGCCTACAACGATGTGGACGGCAGACTGATGTCCTGCCTGCACCGCGGCGAGATGGTCTACTACCCCGAAAACTCCGCGGAGGGTCTTATCAGCGCGGTAATGCTCGGCGGTGATATGGTCGAGATCGACCCCAGAGTCACCAAGGACGGCGTGTTCGTGCTTCTCCACGACGCGACCCTCACCCGCACGACCGACTTTGCCGAAAAGGCGGGTAAGAACGGTCTTCCTGAATCCCCCAACCTTACCGACTGGACCTACGAACAGCTTATGCAGCTCAACCTCAAAATGGGTCAGGGCGGCGACGGCGCGGCTGTAACTCCTTATAAGATCCCCACCCTTGACGAGGCGATCAAGATCTGCGCAAACCGCATTTTCATCCGTCTTGACGTCAAGGAGGACACAAACGGCAATATCTTCTGGGATTTCGAGCGCGACATCTGGCCTCTGCTCGAAAAATACAAGGCTTACACAACCGTTGTATGCACATGGCACGCGGCTTTCGTCAACAACGGCTACAAATACACTCGCGAGCTCAAGGCAAGAACCGAATCCCTCTGCGGCAAGCCGATCCTCAACTTCCACAAAAACGGCGGAACAGGCAACCTTGTTGCAAGAGAGATCAAGAGCTACGGCCTTTCCTACGCGATGCGCCTGACCTGTAATTTCTCGGAATACAGCTACAAGAGCTTCCTTGAGGAAAACAAATCGAGATTTGAAAGCTTCAAGGGTGTCATCCGAGTCTACGCCGACGTCCACAACACAAATGCCGCATATCCCGAAAACTGCGAATCAGAAGCCTTCTATCAGGAACTCTACGACGTCGGAATCAACATCCAGCTCGTTAATAAGGGCTTTATGATGTGTAAGTATATTGCGGAGAATTTCAGTGCGACACCGTACGGGAATTAAGTGGACAGTGGTTAGTGGACAGTGGACAGAAAGATGCGAATGATAATTTAATTTGGCTATTTGCATTCCATTGTGCCGACTGATAATTTAATAAACAAGAAACTCGGATATTAAGAAGTTTACGCTTCAAAATATCCGAGTTATTGTTTATTTCAGTTTTGTATTAAACAATATTTTAAAAGTACCAAACAAAATTATTTGCCCGCAACTTTCTGTTCACTGACCACTGTCCACTGTTCACTTTTTTCTGTCCACTGTCCACTAATCACTGTCCACTATTATCTTCGCAACTCTCACCACATAATTCCTACCGCTGATATATGGCACGGTCTTGATTATCGTCTTTCCATCCCTCTCCTCGAATTCGATTGGAGCTCCGCTATCAAGCCATTCTGCGAACACAACGCGCTCGCCGTCAAGAGTGAAGGAGTCCTCGTATCTTGCCACGTTTTTCATACGTGCGGCGTTGGGGTCAGCGGAGGTGGGGAGTCCGAAGCAGAAGAGATAGAGTTTATTGCCGTCGCGGAGCAGAAAATCGCGTCCGTCCGAGCTTTCAACCTCGATCCCCGAGGGGCGCGGCTTGCGGATCGCTTCGTCAAAGAGACCGACCCATCTGCCGACCATTCCGTAAAATGCGCGGTCGATCTCGGAGATGTATCCATTCCCCATCGGTCCGACGTTGAGAAGCATATTTGCGCCAAAGCGGCGGCAATCGGCAAGCTCCTCGATGATCGTTGCGGGGGATTTATAGAGCAGGTCGCCCTCGGCGTAGCCCCAATGCGTGCCAAAGATCTCGCACATTTCGGATGCAATATATTTCGGCGAGCCCTCAAGGTTGAGCGGCTTCGGCTTGCCCCTCTCGAAGGTCACGCTGTCAAGCTCGATGTGTCCGAGCTCGCCAAGCGCTCCGAGGCCGGTATTGTTGACGATGATCGCCTCGGGTTGGTAGCGTCGGATCATCGAATACATCGCGTCCTCCTCCCAATCGGCATCCTTTTTGCTCCACTTGCCGTCAAACCAGATGCCGCCGATTTTGCCGTAGCGCGTGCAAAGAAGCTCCACGCTCTTGCGGAGAAAGTCGAGATAAGCGGGGAAATCGCTTTCGAATCCTTCATCGTACCAATCAAGGTAGGTATGGTAGAAAAAAGGAATTATCCCGTGCTTGTTGCAAGCAGACACAAATTCGGCAACAAGATCTCTTCCTATAAAATGAACCGTCGAATAGTCGTTGAGCCCGCAGGTATCGTAAAGCGAATAGCCGTCGTGATGGCGCGAGGTGAGCGTGATATACTTGCATCCCGCGTCCTTCGCCGTCAGCACCAGCTTCTCCGCCCAATCCACCTCGGGGCAAAATTCCGGCGCGTGGCTTCTGTATTCTTCTCTCGGGATCTTGTGCTGATGCATTACCCACTCGCCCTGCGCGAGAGTGCTGTATACACCGAAATGCACGAACATTCCAAGACCCATATTTTCAAAATCTTTAACGTACTGATGAACTATCATTGCTGTCACCTCGCGTTTTTTATTATTTTATCACAGAAAAAGAACAAAATCAATACTTTTTCAGCGACAAGCATCAAACAAATTGGACAAAATGTTACATAATTCTTGACAAGAGAAGAAAAATGTGCTAAAATTAAATAACTCTCTACTCGAGAAACAAATTTTTGTACGAAAGGACAAAAGAAATGAAAAAGACACTTTCCATCCTCATGGCACTTTGCATGGTTCTTTCCGTTTGCTTCTTCTCTGTATCCGCAGCAGAAGCAAAGGTTGGCACCGTTGCAGCTGACTACAAGCCCGAGGGAACAGCTATCACAGACGCAGCCGGCTTCGCAGCTATGGCAGCTGACGGTAACTACTACCTCGCGAACGACATCACCATCGACGCTACCTGGAACGCAGGCGCAGCCGTAAGCTCCACTTACGCCGACAACACCGCGTTCACCGGTACTCTCGACGGTAACGGCAAGACCATCACCACCTCCGCTCCCCTCTTTGCTAACCTTCAGGGTACTGTAAAGAACCTGACCGTTGAGGGTGCGATCGACGGTAACGGCATCCACGCCGCTAACATCACCCTCTGGACAAAGGGCACTCTCACCGTTGATAACGTCTACACCAAGGCTACCATCACCAACGGTAACACCTGCGGCGGTATCGTCGGTTATGCCGCTACCGGTTCGGTAGTTAACATCTCCAACTGCCGCAACGATGCTGACATCACCTGCACAAACCAGATTGGCGGTATGGCAGGTTACGTTCAGGATGACGTTGTTAACATCACCAACTGCGTAAACTACGGTGACCTCAGAACCGAAAACTACGGCGCAGGCATCATCGGACGTTTCGGACGTGACGCAGGCGCACTCCCGGACAGCGTTGCTACCATCTCGGGTTGCGTAAACTACGGTAAAGTATCCAGCGCCAAGGGTCAGAGCGCAGGTATCCTCGGCTACCTTGTAGGCGGCGCTACCATCTCGGGCTGTGTAAACTACGGCGATATCAGCAATGATACTGCAATCGCTACCGGTATCCTCGGCTCCACCAGAGACCCCGACAAGACCAAGATCTCCGGCGTTCTTATTGAAGATTGCTTCAACTACGGTGCTATCAGCGGTTGCACCTACGTAGGCGGTATCTGCGGCTACCTCGGCAGAGACGCAAACGCACACGCTGGCTGGAACTTCCGTATGGAAAACTGCGGTAACTTCGGCGATCTTACCGCTAAGGGCTCCGGCACTATGTATGTCGGCGGCGTATCCGCATACGGTTACGGCGGCTCGGTCGGCACCAACGGCCTTGCAAACGGTCTGCTCAACTGCTTCAACGTTGGTAACATCAACGTTGACAACTCCGGCGACGATTCCGTTAAGGCATACGTTTCCGGCGTTATCGGTTACTTCAACACCACCACATACCAGATCGAAAACTGCTTCAACGCAGGTACCATCACCACCAACAAGACCAATCTTGCTACCCTTATCGGCTGGAACAACAGAGGCGAGGGTGCAGAAGGCACTACCGCAGAGTTCGTTAAGAACAACTACTCCGTTGCAAGCGGCGATATCCCCGCATTCTACAACGGCCCCGTAAGCGAGTCTGTAGGCTGCACAGTTGCTACCGCTGACCAGTTTGCAAGCGGCGAGATCGCATATCTCATCAACGAGGCAGCAGGCGCAACCGTTTACTATCAGGCTATCGGCACCGACAAGGCTCCCACACTCCTCGCTGCAGAGGACGGCTCGAACGCAGTTGAGAAGAAGGCTGACGGCACCTTCGCTAACCCCGCAAAGGAAGAGCCCAAGCCCGCAGATCCCGTTCCCACCGGCGACTCCGCTCTCATCTTCGCAGTTGTTGCTATCATCTCCATCCTCGGTGTTGCAACCGTAGCTAAGAGAAGAGAAAACTGATAACATACAATTATACAAAAAACTATCCGCGCCACGGCGCGGATAGTTTTTTGTTGTTTTTTATATGTCGTTGTGATATTATACAAATCTGCGATTCGTTATTTGTTAATTATGACAAAGTTTTTCAAAGTTCTGTTCATATTTGTTCGTGAATACTTGACAATAATATTCTATTGTGGTAAAATTAATTATCCAAAATTTATTTATGAAAGGAAATCACTATGAAAAAGACACTGTCCATCGCACTGGCACTTCTTATGATCCTCTCGATCTGCTCGTTCTCGATCTCCGCTGCTCCCGAAGGCACCGCGATCTCTACCGAAGCAGAATTTCTCGCTATGGATCCCGCAGGCACTTATTATCTTGCAAACGACATCACTGTTAACGCTCCCTATGAGCAGGCATTCACCGGCACCCTCGACGGTAACGGCAAGACCGTGACCATCTCCCAGCCCATGTTCTTCAACTTCGGCGGTAAGATCAAGAATCTCACCCTCGAAGGCTCCGTCACCGCTCTCGCTGCTGACGCTGAGATCGCTGCTCTCGCAGGAGAGGGCGCACGCGGTGCAGTTGCTGCTACCGTTAAGTGCGGCACTGAGGTTGTTTTTGAGAACATCACCAACAACGCTGCCATCTCTGCCACCGGTGATCTTCCCAGCGATGACTGTGCAGGCGGTATCGCAGGTAAGGTTGAACTCGCAGAAATTAAGGTAAGCTTCATCAACTGTGTAAACAACGCTGCTATCACAGGTCTCAACCAGGTCGGCGGTATTGTTGGTTATGCCAAAGCAGGCGCAAGCATCAGCTTTGAGAACTGCGTAAACAATGGCGAGATCAAGGAAGCTGTGGCTAACGCTTACTGTGCAGGTATTCTCTGCCGTTCCGACTTTGAATCCACCAGCTTCATCGGTTGTACCAACAACGCAAGCGTTTCCTCCGGTAAGGACCAGGCAGGCGGTATGCTCGCATACGCATCCAAGGGTTCCTACTTATTCGACAACTGTGTTAACAACGGTGTCATCGCTCCTACCGTTGGTAAGGCCGGAGGTATGGCAGGTAACATCAACTGTAACGACGCTGATGGTTCTAAGGGTTACTCCATCACCATCACCAACTGCGTAAACAACGCTAACATCACCGTAGGCGGCGACGCCCAGCTCGGAGGCGGCATCATCGCACAGGCTCAGAACACACTCGCCCTCAACGTTACCAACTGCGTAAACTACGGTGACGTCACCGCTACTCACAACTCCGGCGGTATCATCGGTCAGACCAATACAGCTCTGATGAAGATCGCTTTCTGCGAGAACTTCGGTAAGATCACTGTTACCAGCGATCAGTATGCAGGCGGTATCGTAGGTTATGCTCACGGTGTTAAGCAGACCACTTACTCCGCAGAGACCTTCGATTACACCAACATCGTTGAATACAACATCAACCACGCAGACATCACCGGTGATTGGCGTGTAGGCGGTATCGTTGGCTCCTTCGGCGGATCCGATACCCGCGGTATCTGGCTCTGCCAGAACAACATCAACCTTGGTAACGTTACTTCTATGGGTACCGGCACATCCGAATCCAACAACTGTGTTGGCGGTATCGTTGGCTACGCTTTCGGTTCCGGCACTGTTGCTTGTGCTTACATTATGAACAACCTCAGCATCGGTAATATCGAAAATAAGAGCGCAGACAAGGGCGTAGCTTCCTACATCCTCGGCTACATCAGCTCCAACAACCTTTCCAAGATCACCGGTAACACCGCTTCCGGTACCGTTACCGCTGCAAACGGCAATGCATTTGCATTCGGTTGGAACAACAACGAAAAGTACACCTTCCTTGATTGCTCCGGTAACACCATTCCCGCTGATTGCACACTTCCTCACACCCGTGAGCTTGGCGCAAACGACAAGGTTTACGAGGTTGGCGCATTTGATATGGCTAAACTCGTAAGCGGCGAGTACGTTTACAACTTCAACCAGGCTGCAGGTAAAGACGTTATCTACATGACCGTTAACGGCACCGATTTCGCTCCCACCCTCATCGCTGACGAGGAAAAGACAGTTGTTAAGAACGCTGACGGCACTTTCGGCAACCCCGTTAAGGAAGTTCCCGAAGACACCAAACCCGCAGATCCCGTTCCCACCGGCGACTCCGCACTCATCTTCGCAGTTGTTGCTATCATCTCCGTTCTCGGAATTGCAATCGTTGCAAAGAGAAGAGAAAACTGATAACAATACATTATAAACTATCCGCGCCTCGGCGCGGATAGTTTTTTTGATAAAATTGTTATTGTTATATTATACAAATCTGCAATTCGATATTTGTCGATTATGACAAATCTTCGCAACGCTCCTTTCATATTTGTTTGTGAAAGCTTGACAATCATATATAATTGTGATAAAATTAAATAGCCTAAATTTATTTTAAGAAAGGGAAAAATTATGAAAAAAGTACTTTCAATCATTTTGGCTCTCGGCATGATCCTCTCGATCTGCTCATTCTCGGTTTCTGCCGCTCCCACAGGCACCGCGATCACAAGTGAAGCTGACTTTCTTGCAATGAAGGAAGACGGTGCATACTATCTTGCAAATGACATCACTGTCACAAAATCCTATGAAAACATCTTCACCGGCGTGTTCGACGGTAACGGCAAGACCGTAACCGTTTCCGAGCCTATGTTCCTTGAATTCAGCGGAACCGCAATGAACCTCACCATTCAGGGCGAGATCGTTGCCGATCACGCAAAGGACAACGGCTATTGGGCGCGCGGCGCATTCGCTTGTATGGCATCCGGTGACGGTACAGTTGTTCTTTACAACATCGTAAACAACGCAAATGTTACAGGCTTTACCTCTCAGGAAAGCGCGACCTACCCCAGCCTTCTTGGTGAATCCTACACCGGCGGTATCATCGGTGCGCTGGATAACAAGTCTGTCGGAACCAACGCTTCCATGGCCGTTATCGAATGTGTTAACAACGGTAACGTCAAGGGTTACCACTGTACCGGCGGTATCGCGGGTATCTTTTACATCAACGACTCCGACTATTCCGGAGCACAGACCCTGACAGTCACCAACTGCACCAACAACGGTAACGTTGAGGGTATCAGCACCTACACCGGCGGTATCGTCGGAAGAGTTTACTACGTTGTAGACGCTAACTTCTTCGGATGCATCAACAACGGTGAAGTCAAGGGCTATAACAACACCGGCGGTATTATCGGTCATACCACCAATACTTCCCTCATTATGCGTGTCTGCCAGAACAACGGTACTATTTCCAATTTCACCGATGAAGCATGCACTGCTTACTGCGGAGGACTTATCGGCTACGCTCAGGGTACCAAGAGCGCAAACTTCGCAGCTGAAGACGGCAAGTACGCAAACCAGATCGAATTCTGCATCAACACAGGTGCTGTTTCGGGTCAGAGAAGAGTCGGCGGTATCGTAGGTTCCTCCGGTGCTGACGGCGCATACGGTCTCACTCACACCCGTTATTGCATCAATACCGGTAACGTAACCAACCTTGGTAACGGTACTTCCCACGCACAGTGTAATGCAGGCGGTATCCAGGGCTACGGCTATGGTTCCGGCGGCAAAGAATATGCTTACGTAACCGACTGTATCAACGCAGGCTACATTGAGGCTCAGCATCCCGAGCTCGGTATCGCAGCTCACTTCCTCGGCTATATCAGCTCCAACAACGCTATGATCGCAAACAACATCGCGGTAGGCTCGCTCTACGCTGTTTCGGGTAAAGCATACTGCCTCGGTTGGAACAACGCAGGCGCCTATACCGAAGGAACCGTTGGCAATAAGCTGCTCGCAACCAACCTTAACAAGCTCGCAGCAGAAAACGGCGCTGATTCCGAAAAGACATTTGACTGCGGAATCGCTGACGAGACCGCTCTCATCAACGGTGAAACTATCAAGGAAATGAATAAGGCATACCAGACCATCACCGGTGCAACCGGCGATGCCTTCACCATGACCATCGACGGCACCTTCAATCCCCAGATCGTTGTTCTCAAGGCTGAAGCTCCCGAGGTTAAATACCCCGAAACCCAGCCCGAGACCGAACCCGTTACCGAACCTGTAACAGAGCCCGTTACCGAGCCTGTTACCGAACCCGAAACTCAGGCACCCGAAACTCAGGCACCCGAGACCCAGGCTCCCGAAACTCAGGCTCCCACCACCGAGGCTCCCAAGTCCGAGGGCGGATGCGGAGCAGCCATCTCCGGCGGTGCCATAATTGCTATCCTCTCTATGGGCGTTGCAATGATCACAAAGAAAAAAGAGAACTGATTACTAATTATCGCAATTAAATAACATATCAGCCACACGCAAGAGAAGTTTCTTGCGTGTGGCTTTTCCTTGGTCTAAATGTACAAAATGGGGGATCGATAATTGGTAAAAATGCCATATTACAGTTTTATTTTTTCAATTTGCTTGACTTTCAATCCTTTTTGTGTTAAAATAAAATGTAAAACTATTTTAGAAAGGAAAAAACAATGAAAAAGACACTTTCTCTCATCATGGCAATCGCTATGATCCTTTCGATGAGCATGATCTCGGTCTACGCCGAGGACATTCTTCTCATCGCTCCTGCTCCCTCGGCTCCCGAAGGCACAGCGATCACCTCCGCTGCTGAATTCGCAGCTATGGATCCCGCAGGTAGCTACTACCTTGCAAACGACATCACCATTGCCGAGCCCTATGCTACCGCATTCACCGGTACTATCGACGGCAACGGCAAGACCGTTACCATCAGCGTTCCTATGTTCGTTGATTTCGGCGGAACTATCAAGAACCTCTTCATTAGGGGTTCTGTCACCTCTCTCGCAGCTGACGCGGAGATCGCAGCTCTCGCAGGCGACGGTGCGCGCGGAGCTGTTGCAGCTCGCGTAAACTCGGGTACTGAGGTAGTTTTCGAGAACATCGCAAACTATGCCACCGTTTCTGCAATCGGTAACCTCGCAAGCGATGACTGTGCAGGCGGTATCGTTGGTAAGATCGAGCTCGACGGCGTTTCCGTCAAGTTCATCAACTGCCTCAACCACGCTGCTATTACCGGTCTTAACCAGGTCGGCGGTATCCTCGGTTGGGCAAAGGCCGCAGCTGCCACCACCTTTGATAACTGTGTTAACAACGCAGATATCACCGAAACCGATTCCAACGCATATTGTGCAGGTATCAGCGGACGCAACGACGCTCTTCTCAATACCTACGTAAACTGTGTAAACAACGGTAATATCTCCTCCGGTAAGGACCAGGCCGGCGGTATAATTGCATACGCAAGCAAGGGTTCCTTCTCCTTCGACAACTGTGTTAACTTCGGTAAGATCGCTCCCACCGTCGGTAAAGCTGCAGGTCTTGTAGCAAACATCAACTGCAACGACGCGGACGGCACAGCCGGCTATTACGTTACAGTTACCAACTGTGTAAACTACGGTAAGATCACCGCAGGCGGCGACGGTAACTACGCCGCAGGTGTTGTCGGAACCGTACAGAAGTCTCTGAACTTCACCATTTCCAAGTGCCTCAACTACGGTGAGATCAACGGTACTCACGACTCCGGCGGTATCGTAGGCCACACCACCCAGGCTGTTATGAATATGTCCTTCTGCGAAAACAATGCAAACGTTACCACCGTTAACAATCAGTATGCGGGCGGTATCTGCGGATACGCATGGGGCACCAAGACTGCTTCCGTAAGCGCGGCTGACGGTCAGTATGCAAACAAGATCGAATACTGCATCAACCACGGTGACGTTGTTGCTGACACCAGAGCAGGCGGTATCTGCGGCTCCACCGGTACCACCGACTCCCGCGGTATCTCCCTTATCAACTACTGCCTTAACACCGGTGACGTAACCACCAACGGTACAAAGACTAACTTCTCCCTCAACACCGCAGGCGGTATCCTCGGCTACGGCTACGGCACAGAGGATACTGCATATCCCGCAGTTACCAACTGCCTTACCACCGGTAACGTAACCGCTAAGAACACTGCAAGCGCAGGCGCAAATGCAGCTTTCTTCCTTGGCTACGTAAACTCCTCTCTCGCAATCGTTTCCGGCAACCAGGCTCTCGGTACTCTTACCTCCGAGTCCGGCAACATCACCTCCCTTGCAAGAAATGAGGGTAAGGAGTTCAAGGCTGAGAACATGACCAAGAACAGCATCCCCGCTGATGCTGCTTATGCTTATACTTACGAGAACACCATCACCGACAAGAAGTACGAAGTAAGCGCAACCGACGCTGCTGAGATAGCAAGCGGTAAGCTCGTATACGGTCTCAACCTTATGGCAAAGGCTATGGGCGCTCCCTCCGATGTTGTCTTTATGACTCTTGACGGTTCCTTCGCTCCCACTCTCGTTCCCGAGATCGGCGAGGGCGGCATCGTTCTCAACGCGGTAGTTGCAAACGCTGACGGTTCTTTCTCCAACCCCAAGCCCGTCAAGCCCGACGTTCCCGCTCCCACAGGCGACTCTGCTCTCATCTACATCGCAGTTGCAGTTATCTCCATCGCTACCCTCGGAGTTGCAGCTGTTGCAAAGAAGAGAGAGAACTAATTAATATATTGAAAAAAGACTGCCTCGGCAGTCTTTTTTCAATAAGATTTGATTGGAATATTTATTGACAAGAAGATAATATTATGATATAATTAAATTAATTATATATAAAGGAGATTTTTCCGATGAACAATCTTGACCCCAAATATGAGGCGTTATTTACCCCTTGGAAGGTCGGTAACGTCGAGATCAAAAACCGTATCGTAATGTGCCCGATGGGCGGAACCTCGCTTTTCGGTTGGTTCGAGCTTGGCGGATGTCATTTCGATAAGGAAGCCGCAAAGCTCTTCCTTGACCGCGCTAAAAACAACGTAGGACTAATCATCCCCGGTATCGCTCCCCTCCGCGACACTTTCTGGGGCAAATGGCTTTGGCAGAATCCGAAGATGTTCGTGGATCTCAAAGTCTTTATGGACGAGATCCACAAAACGGGCGCAAAGCTCTTTGTTCAGCTCACCGCAGGTATGGGCCGCTCCTGGGCTATCACCGAGCTTGTTGCTCCCCTTCACAAAAACAAATTCACCCGCGCGATCCTCAAGCCCATTCTTGACACCTCGCACGAGCTTGCATGCCCCAGCCCTCAGCCCTCCCGTTGGGCGCACGACATCATCTGCCCCGAGATGACCGTTGAGCAGATCCACGAGATCATCGAGGCTTTCGCAAAGACTGCAAAGCTCTGTATGGACGCGGGCGTTGACGGTGTCGAGGTTCACGCGGTGCACGAGGGTTATCTCCTTGACCAGTTTGCGATCGAGTTCTTCAACAAGCGTACCGACAACTACGGCGGAAGCTTCGAGAACAGATACCGCTTCGCAGTTGAGGTCGTTGATGCGATCAAGAAGGCTTGCGGCAAGGACTTCCCCGTTTCTCTCCGCTACTCCGTAGAGTCCAAGATGAAGGGCTTCTGCGAGGGCGCAATGCCCGGCGAGGATTACGTTGAGGTCGGACGTAATATGGAAGAGTCCGAAAAGGCGGCAAAGTATCTGCAGGATGCGGGCTACGATATGCTCAACGCCGACAACGGTACTTATGACTCCTGGTACTGGGCTCATCCGCCTATGTATATGCCCGAAAACTGCAACCTCGAGGACGTTGCTCACATCAAGAAGTTCGTCGATATTCCCGTTGTTTGCGCGGGACGTATGGATCCCGAGACGGGTGCCGCGGCTATCGCAGAGGGCAAGATCGACGGTATGGGCGTTGCGCGTCAGTTCCTGACCGACCCCGAATGGATCACAAAGCTCATTGAAAACCGCATCGAGGACATCAAGCCCTGCATCTGCTGTCACGCGGGATGCTTCAACTTCTCTTCCTCGAAGGGTCACGCAAACACCCAGGATCTCACCGACACCATGGGACTTGCGCGCTGTGCTCTCAACCCCGAGACGATGCAGTCGAAGAAATATAATATCAAACCTGCCGCAAAGGCAAAGAAGGTTGCCGTTATCGGCGGCGGTATCGGCGGTATGGAAGCCGCTATCGTCTGCGCGAAGCGCGGCCACAGCGTAACTCTCTATGAAAAGTCGGGCGAGCTCGGCGGCGTATTCATCGCGGCGGCTTCTCCCTCCTTCAAGGAAAAGGACCGCGCGCTCATCGCGTGGTACAGAAGAGAGATCGCTCGCTACTCCTCCATCACCGTTAAGCTGAACACCGAAGTTACCGACGTAAAGTCGCTCGGTGCGGACGAAGTAATTGTTGCTACCGGTGCCAAGGCAAAGAGAATTCCGATCCCCGGAGTTGAAAAGTCGATCGAAGCCGTTGACTTCCTGCTTGGCAAGAAGCAGGTCGGCGAAAAGATCGTTGTCATCGGCGGCGGTCTGACCGGATGCGAGATCGCATACGAGCTCTTCCTCCAGGGCAAGAAGCCCTCAATCGTTGAGATGATGGATGACCTCATCGTCACCCCCGGCATCTGCCTTGCAAACACCTCCTACCTCCGCGACTGCTTCAAGGCAAACAACCTGCCCGTATATCTCGAAACCGGCGTCAAGGAGATCAAGGACGGCGCGGTAGTCGTTGCCGACAAGGAAGGCAAGACTTTTGAAATCGAGGCTGATTCGGTTATTCTCTCGGTTGGATATAATCCTGCTCCCATCGAAACCAAGGGCGTTCACGTCATCGGCGACGCAAATAAGGTCGGCAACCTCAGAAGCGTAATCTGGGGAGCATGGGACGTGGCAACAAAGATCTGACGATCTTTGTTGCAGTGATATTCGTCCTTCGGACGAGTGATATTGCCTTTGGCAGCGATATTGCGCTTCGCGCAGCGATATGTTTGCCATAGGCAAACGTTAAGGTAGATTTTCTCGCGTTGCTCGAAAATCAATTTTTGAATTTGAAAGGATAATGATATGTTCCTTAATGAAGAACAGCAGGCGATACTGAACGGCTCGCAGGGCGAGACTATGGCAAAGGTCATGAAGACCCTCGTTATGTTCGGTGACGCTTTCGGAGCCGAAAAGATGGTTCCCGTTACATCAAAGCACAATCACCTTGTAACCTCCTTTGGTCTCAAGGTCATGGCACCCGTTTATGACCTTATGCAGCAGCTTCTCGACGCGGGCGTAAAATCGGGTCAGACCTTCTCGGTCGACCCCCGTCCCATCGACAAGAACGTTCCCGCGAACTTCCTGCAGAACCTTGTATTCAACAAGCTTATGTATACAAAGCAGGGTTTCTACGAAGGTCAGCTCAAAAAGCTCGGTCTTCTCTCGGATGATGCTTTCACCTGCGCTTGCTACCTCGATCAGGTAGGCAACAAGCCCGAAAAAGGCGACGTCCTCTCCTGGGCAGAGTCCTCCGCGGTAGTTTACGCAAACTCCGTTCTCGGCGCACGCTGTAACCGTAACTCGGGCATTATGGACATCATGGGCTCGATCGTCGGATATGTTCCCTACTTCGGTCTTCTCACCGATGAGGGCAGACGCGCGACCTGGATCGTCAAGATCGAAACCACAAAGAAGCCCGAGGCGCAGCTTCTCGGCTCCGCTATCGGTATGAAGGTAATGGAGGACGTTCCCTACGTTATCGGACTTGACAAGTGGATCGGAAGCGAGCTTGATGACTCGGCTTGCACCTACCTCAAGGATTTCGGCGCGGCAACCGCATCGAACGGTGCTGTCGGACTTTACCATATTGACAACCTCACACCCGAGGCAAAGGAGCTTGGAAAGGCACTTATCGCCGATGGCGCAAAGGAATACGTCATCACCGACGCCGAGCTCGAACGAGTCAAGGCGAACTACCCCGTTATCTGGAAAGATCCCGATGCAAAGCCGAAGCTCTGCTTTATGGGATGCCCGCATATGTCTCTCCAGCAGCTCAAAGACTGGACCGACAAGGTCGAAGCGGGACTCAACGCTGCCGGCAACAAGACCGTCCTCATCCCCACCGTCTTCACCGCACCTCCCAAGGTTCTTGAAGAGTTCAACAAGACCGATTACGCCGCTCGCCTCAAGGCAACGGGCGTTATCACCTCCTATATCTGTCCCCTTATGTATATGAACAACCCGCTCTGCAAGAAGATGCCCGTCATCACATCGTCAAATAAGCTCCGCACCTACACCTCAGCGCGCTACTACACCGACGACGAGATCCTTGCGGCAATTACAAAGGGAGGTAAATGAAAATGAGAGAATTCAAAGGACGCGTTGTAACCCCCGGTACGACCAGCGCTGAAGCCGTTGTTACCACACAGGGCTTCAATACCCTCGCATCTATGCAGATGGCTCTGCAGTTTGGCGACAAGCAGACCAAGTGCGGCGACCAGAACAACCCCGAGCTCAACGGCAAGCCCCTCTGCGGCAAGGCTCTCTGCCTGCCCCAGACCATCGGCTCGACCACCGGCGGTCTTGTTCTCTACTGTGCTTGCGCGATGAAGCGCCAGCCCGCTTGTATGCTCTTCTCCGAGCATATCGACTCGCTCGCAGCCGCAGGCGCGGTTCTTGCAAGCGTTTGGTGTGAGGACATCAATATGCCCGTTATCGACTGCCTCGGCGAGGAATTTATCAACTACGTCAAGGACGGTATGACCGTCACCGTCAAGGAAGACGGAGTAGTTGTTGTAGAGTAATTTTAACTTAAAAAACTAATCGCCTGCGGCGAATGATGATCTGCTTCGCAGAATGATTATCGCCGCAGGCGAATGATGATTTCCGCTTCGCGGAAAATGAAGGTGAATTTTCGCCGAAGCGAAAATTTTCGATTGTTATTAAGTCACGCATAAAGCCTAAAGTCGGGCAATAAAATAATTTAATAAAGATCGAAAATTTTCGATTCACATATCTCTTTTTACATTATTTCTCTCGGAGGCACAATTTGATAAGTCTACTCTCAAAAATCTTCATCAAGGACAGCTCGGATACCTCGTCGCCCGCGGTGAGAAGCGCCTATGGCACTCTTTGCGGCATTATGGGAATCATCCTCAACGTCCTGCTTTTCGCCATCAAGCTTCTGGCGGGCGTTATCAGCGGCTCGATCTCGATCATGGCTGACGCCTTCAACAACCTCACCGACGCGGGATCATCCGTCATCACGTTGATCGGCTTCCGTATGTCGGGACAGAAACCCGACCGCGACCATCCCTTCGGTCACGGAAGGATCGAATACATTTCGGGTCTGATCGTTTCAATGCTCATAATCCTTGTCGGCTTTGAGCTTGGAAAGACTTCTGTGGGCAAGATCATCACCCCCGAACCCGTCGAATTCAGCATCGTCGCAATCATAATTCTTGTCTGCTCGATCGCCGTCAAGGCTTATATGGCGCTCTACAACTTCCGCATCGGCAAAAAGATCTCGTCTGCGGCTATGCGCGCAACGGCTCAGGACAGCCTCAACGACTCGATCGCCACCGCGGCGGTACTTCTCTGCCTCATCATCTCGCACCTTACCTCGTTTGATATCGATGCCTACTGCGGCCTTGCCGTTTCGGGCTTCATTCTCTTCTCGGGTCTGCGCGCAGTCAAAGAAACGATGGATCCCCTTCTCGGCACACCTCCGAGCGAGGAATTCATCAAGGAGATCGAAAAGATCGTTTACTCTTATGAAGGCGTTGAGGGCATTCACGACCTGATCGTTCACGATTACGGCCCCGCGCGCACGATGATCTCGCTCCACGCCGAGGTATCCTCCGATGCCGACCTTCTCGAAACACATGATATGATCGACAATATCGAAAAGGAATTGCGCGAGCACCTTAACTGCGATGCCGTCATCCACATGGACCCGATAGCAACCAACGACGAGCTGACCAACTCCGTGCGCGAAAAGATCGCCTCTCTCGTCACCTGCATCGACGCAAATCTCACCATCCACGATTTCCGTATGGTCACGGGACCGACGCACACCAACGTAATCTTCGACGTCGTCATTCCCTACGGCTTCGCCAAAACCGACGATCAGATACGCCAAAATATCGAAACCATCGTAAAATCGATCGACACAAATTATTTCTCGGTTGTCAATATTGATAGATCTTATGTATAATAAAAAATCCCGACAGCGTTTGTCGGGATTTTTCAGTTAGACTTCAAATATGATTTTGAATACTCAATCGCTTCTTCAGCGGAAATCCTTGACTCGTCCGTTAAAGACAACAAAGCTCTCGGATAATTATGAAGCGCCTTGATATAGACTTTAATATAAAAACAATCATTTCAGCTTGGGAAAACGATATGATTTTCATTCCTACACAGTGCGTCAGAAATTGCATTGCGGAAAGAGTATTAATCAGCTCATCCCGGTACCGTTTATTTTTCAGCTTTTTATAATCTTGATTTTTCAAAGAGACCGCCGAACGGTAAAGTACAGATGCCAATACATTCGATTTTGTCATAGCTCACTTACCATTTCAGTTTTATTCCGACTTTGTCGGAGTGATATTGCCGTTTCCGGCAGTGTTATTAAAGCCTTCGGCTTTAGTGATATTTTATTCGCCGCCCAAACTCGCGAAGCGAATAAAACTCGGCGTAGCCGAATATCACTGCGAAGCAATATCACTCGCCGAAGGCGAATAAAACTTATATCTTTCCTTCTTCGATAAGCTCTATGAGGCTTGCGATAAGTCCCTCAGTATGGTGGCAGAGGCAGACGTCGGCTACTTCTTTTACAGAGTCGAGGGCGTTTGTGGGGCAGACGGCAACGTCGGCAGCGGCGAGCATCGTCAGGTCGTTCTCGTAGTCGCCGCAGGCATAGAGCTTGACGGGCTTGCCCACCTTTTTCTCAACGTATTCGCGGAGTGCAGGGAGCATCGTCGCCTTTGTGGTATCGGGTGCCTGAAATTCAAGATAAGCCGCGCCCGATTTGCTTGTCACAAAGCGGCCGGGCCATTTTGCCTCGGCAACCGCGCGGAATTCGTCGGTGCGCTCTATTGCGCCGCGCACGACGACCTTATACCAATCTGCGATGGAGGTCCACTCCTCTTCGGGGAGTGTGAAAACCTTTGCGGGGGCAACCCTCGTCAGATCACGGTCAACTTCGGGGCAACGCTCGCGCTGACCGGGCGAGGAAAGGAAGCCCTCCTCAACCGAAACTCTCGCGCCGAGATCGGGGTAATCGCGAATCATAAGATCAATAAGCTCCAGGACGTGCTCGCGGTTCATCAGTCTGCCGTCGATCATTTTGTCGGTGCGAAGATCGCAAAGCATCGCGCCGTTGCAGCCGACGACGGGGGCGTTGACAAGGTCCGCGGCGTCGTGCCATTTGTGCTTGAGGTTGAGATTCGTTCTTCCCGTTGCGATGGTGAAATGACCTCCTTGAGCCTTGAGGCGCTCGACAGCTTCAAGATTGCGCGCGATGGGCGCACCGTGATCTCCGAAAAAAGTGCCGTCAAGGTCGGTGACGATCAGAATATTGCTTAAATCTGCCATTTTACTGTTCCTGTCTGAAAATTTCGATGAGATGCGCCATTTCTGCGGGAAGCGGAGCCTCGAAGCTCATTCTCTCCCCCGTGCGCGGATGGTCAAGCTCAAGTCTGTAAGCGTGCAGGCATTGACCCGAAATATATTTTGCGTGCTCCTTTGCCGCGCGGCATTTGTCGCCGCCATAGACTTCGTCACCGAGAACGGGATGCCCGAGGCTCGACATGTGCACGCGTATCTGATGCGTTCTGCCCGTTTCGAGCTTGCACTCGATCAGAGAAATGCCGTGGAAGCGTTCCTTCACAGTCCAATGCGTAACTGCCTCACGCGCACGGCCGTCACGGACGATAGCCATTCGCTTGCGGTCAACGGGATGGCGGCCGATGGGGGCATCCACAGTTCCCGCATCTTCGCGGGGTGAGCCGACGCAGATGGCAAGGTAGCGTCTGTAAGCTGTGTGAAGCGCGATCTGCTCGGAAAGCGAGCGGTGCGCGGTGTCATTCTTGGCAACCACAAGGAGACCCGAGGTATCCTTGTCGATCCTATGTACGATTCCGGGGCGCTGAACGCCTCCGATGCCCGAAAGCGAGTCACCGCAATGATAAAGCAGCGCGGAAACGAGAGTGCCCGTCATATTTCCGGGCGCGGGATGAACGACCATTCCCGTCGGCTTGTTGATGACGATGATATCGGGGTCCTCATAGATTATATCAAGAGGAATATTCTCGGGCAGCACCTCGTCGGGCAGCGGCTCGGGGCGCACAACGACAACGCTTTCGCCCTCGCGGAGAATATAATTCTTCTTGACAGCCTTACCTCCGACGGTAACGCGCCCGTCATCGCATAGCTTCGCCGCCGCGGAACGGGAAAGCGGTTCTTCTTCCTCTGCACTCATTCGCGCAAGGAAGCTATCGACTCGCTCACCCGCCAAAGCGGTATAAACCGAGGTGCTCATTCCGCCTGCTCCTTCTCTGCCTTCTCCTTCTTATATGCCTTCACGGTGTCGATGATGAGCCACAGAGAAAGCATAAAGGTTCCCACGCAAACGCAGGAATCGGCAATGTTGAACACCCATTTCCAAAGGTTCGGGAAGGCGCAAAAGTCGATGAAATCTATGACATAGCCGAGAAGCACGCGGTCGATCATGTTTCCGATGCCGCCGCCGACGATGAGAATGAGCGAGGTCATCACCCATTTGCTTTTCGGCTTGTATTTGCAAATGTAATAGATCAGCGCGATTATCATAACCGTTGAAAGCACAAGGAAGACCCAACGGTGATCATCGAGCATTCCAAAAGCCGCGCCGTCGTTTTCAACGTATGTGAAGCGCAGAACACCGTCGATCAAATAATAGGACGGCTTGCCCTGCAAAAGTGCCACGACCAGCCATTTTGAAAGCTGATCGGCAAATATAATCAAAACTAAAAGAATTATCCAAAGCATTTTGCTTTTCCTTAGTATAAGCAGAATTTTTATCCAAAAGAGAGTGCGAACAAAGCGTTCTGGGTGTCCCCTCATCACCCGCTACGTCAGAACCCCAAAAACGCGCAAGCGCGTTTCCGGGAACCCGACGGCGGGAGCTGTCTCGCTGCGGCTCGGTCACGCCGCGGGTCTGACAGTCCCCCGGACTGTCATTCAATACCGCGTCGCCGCTTCGCTACCCAGGAGAAGCCTGGGGGATTAGTTCGTGCGAACATAGTAAACAGAGGTACAGTTTGTGCTTCGAGGATATCG
>JAZSOQ010000043.1:0-16663 GCA_045537015.1 Eubacteriales bacterium | reverse complement strand
ATTCGGCGCTCCCCGCGCCACCTTCCCCCACCGGGGAAGGCTGAAGAATTGGTCGAGAACTTTTAGCTTTTCAGCGAATATCATTTATTTCGATAATTCTGTTTGAGCAGATAGGAATATTTTATTAAAAAATTTGTGCTTATAATAAAATTATATCAAACTGTTTCAATAAAATATTCCAATTTAACATGCATAATTATTTTGATATGTCATATTCGCTGAACATTAATCGGTTATTGCCACACTTTGTCGAGTCTGACGGTTTTTCGTAGAAAAACGGAGGCGTAAGCCGACGAGACAGAATCGACAGTTCGCCGTAGGCGAACTATGCCTTCCCCGGTGGGGGAAGGTGGCACGCGGGAGCGTGACGAATGAGGCGTTTTAATAAGATACTGTTTTTCGCGAAGCGAAAATCTTCCAAAAGTCGATTAGTAACATTATGTTGCCTTATCTCATTTCGCAAATTTGCCAATTAAAGCTTGATAAAAAAATCAGCTACTCCATCTTGTTAATGAGGTAGCTGAATTTATATTATCCAAAAGCCTTGGCAAAGGGGTTGATGTCCGCCTCGCCGTAAAGTTCCTCGTAATCATCGCCGAGGAAGCAGGCGAAGGTGCTGATGCGGTCGAATCCCATGGCTCGGTAATCGCGGATGTCGGCTGACATTGTTTTTTCATCAAGGACAAACCGCGCGGGCGGCTTTTTCCAACGCGAAAAGAGTGAATTATCGTACCAATATTCAAGAACCTTCGCGTCCTCCCTGCCGAAATATTCAAGCAGCGGCGCGATCATCTCGCGCTCACGTTCGATGCGGATCGCGGAATCCTCGCCCTTGGCGGTGTATTTTTCAAAGGGCGCGTATTCGAGGAAGAGTCCATCGGCGTTGTTGGCAAGAGTCGGGGGAGTTACCGTGTCGATATATGCAAGGTAAGCCATCCTCGCGTCGGAAATATGCTTTTTTATTTCATCAAGCGCGGCACGGAGGGCGATATACTGCTGATCGGACGGCGAAAGGGCGCGGCATTTCGGGCAATGGCAATGGATCCCGCGACCGTCATCCATCCAGAAATAGAAATTTTTGCTGCTCCCGTAAAGCGCAAGCGCAAGAGAGGCGGCACGTTTTGCGAAAAGCGAGAGCGCATCCACGTTCGAGACGCAGAAATTCCAATCGCTCACCCTTTCGCCCGCCGAGTTCATTCTGAAATACTCGGGATGGTCGGCAAAAAGCGACTTGTCCATAAGATACCCCGCCGCGTGGCACTCATATTCGATACTGAGCCCGCGCGAGCGCGCATAGTCGATCAGCGCGCGGTATTCGGGCGTTTTAAGCAGTTCAAGCAACCTTGCAAGCGACTTTGGCGCACCGCTCCCGCCCTCGGGATGGATGCCGAGCGTAGTGATTCCCGCATCCGCAAGCCTGTCGATCCACTTTTTCGAGAGCTCACCCGGGTGAATTATCATTCCGTTTTTCATTTGTCAATTCCTCCCGACTTTGATGCTTTAATTGTAGCACAAATCGGGAGGAAAATCAAGCAATATTTTGTTGCGGGGCGGTTTTGGCTTCGTTATTTTTATCACGAGCTCGTAGGGACCGCCGTCCCCTACAAATTATAATATAATTTCTTCTCCTATTTGAAATATTTTTTGAGCACTTCGTCGAGCTTTGCGTACGCCTCGCCCGTCAACTGATACCTTGCAGCATAATCAAAGCCGCCATCGGTTTCGTAATAACCGCAAACGATGCGCGGGGCGTCGGTCGGCTCGTTGCACAGCGAGAACGTAAAGACCGTCTGAAAGTCATAGTAAAGTTCAACGTGATAGTTAAAGCCCGAATGCCCCTTATTGCTCACGGGATCGGTCGCCTTGACGGTCTTCAGCGCGTTCATGAAGTCATTGAAAGCGGTTCTGTTAAATGCCGTGTTCAGATACTTGACCTCACCCGTCTTACCGTTTGTTACAACGATACTGTTAACGAGTGAAAGATCGGCTTTTGAAAGATCAAGCGTCTTATTCGATGCATCCGCGATGGGCGCGCTTTCGATCTCGTTCAGCTTGACGTGACCGTTTTCGAGCAGGATTTCATAAATATGAACTCCGCCGTCCTCGGTCACACCGCGAAGGCGCAATTTTTCTTCCGATGTGAAAAATTTGAGACTCATCGGCTCGGTGTAGAAGATATCATTACAGGATACGGTCTTATTGTCCTTGATGATATATCTGAATATAAACTTACCGTCAACAAGTCCGAAAAAGATCCTGTTCTCTTCCTTTGTACCGTCACCATCAATATCAAAGTTCTCGCTTTCGGTGGCTGTGGGATAATATCTGCGCGGCGACGCGCCGAAGAGCATATCGTAAATGATAGCATAATAGAAATTCTCTTGCGGAGTATTGTCGTCTATATACTGCCAATTTACCCAAAAATCCCCGATATAGCTCGAGACCGGATTCTGCCAATGGACAATATTAACGTCATTCGGTCCGAGATTTTTGTCAAGCAAAATTTGGCGCATCAAGGCAGCTGGGACACCCTTGATATTAAAGAGCTCATCGTCAAGCCAATCGCGCGGCTTGCTATCAAGCAAGGCAAATGAAAAACTGTTCTGAGCCATCTGCCAGACGTAGACGTCGTATTTCCTCGAAGGATCGTATGCGGAATAGGAAGGATCAAAAACGACTGTCGCGTTGTTGACCTCATTTTGCATAGCATCGTTGTTCACGGTCAATTTGACATGTCCTTTTTCGACGGATATATCATACATAACATCCTTTCCCTTTTCTGTTCTACCGTGCAGACGAACCTTGCCGTCAGCGGAATTGACAAAGCTGAGGTGCATCGGCTCGGTGTAAAAATTGTCGAAATAAGCCGCAGTGCTGCCGTCTTTGCTGATCACATAGCTGAACATAAATTTGCCGTTCTCAAGACCGTGGCAGACCTTATGGTATTCGTCCTCGCCGTCACCGTCGATGTCAAACCAACAATGTTCATATATGCCCGGGTAATAGTCGCTCGCGCTTTCCCCGAAAAGCATATTCCTTACCATCGCGAGATACATATTCTGATACGGCTTGATGTCGTCCAAAGCACTCCATCTTTCCAAATAATCGCCGTATCCGTAGCTTGAAAGCATATTGCTTACAGGCAGGATATGAACTTTGTCCTCGCTGATGCTGTACGTAGAAAGGATCGCGCGCATTTCCGAAGCAGTGACTGCGCGTATTCCGAGCGGCATATGTTTTTCATTATGATTCCTATCAGAATGAGGGAAGAGCGAGAAGGACAAGCTGTGCTGCCCCGGCTGCCAGACGAAAACATCAAGCCCGTTTGAGGCATCAAGGTTCTTAAATGCCTCCGTTATCGTCATAACCTCAAAATCGACCCATGAGCCGCGGCATTCAAAGCGGTAATTGCCCGATTTGGATATATCGTAACGCCAGCTTATGCGGTAATCCCTTGTTGATTTTGATTTCGGCATCACTCCCCAACCGACAGCTTCTTCGGTATAATAACCGTTATACTCGATCTGTTCAAGCTCAGTCAGCTTCTCGCCCTCGTATCGATAGACCTTGAAATCGTGGCTTATATCGTACACACTATCACTCAGATTATGCCAAAGAATTCTGAAAGCAACCCCTTGCTGATCGATAATAACGTCATTCATCTCAATTCCGATGTTTTCACTTTCGCATCCGTAATTGGAAATACGAATAAAGAAAGCAGGAGCGCCCGCAATATACGCGCGGTGAAGAGCGCCGAGTTCAAACGGCTCCTTATTTTTTTGATAAAAAACGAGGCTATCGATTTGCAATCCAAGTTCATTGCTGTCTATCTTAAAAACAAGGGAATTTCCGTCTTTTTTCAATTTACCTTTGATCACAAGCTCGCCTTCGCCGGCATCGACCTGACTGCTCGTTCCGCGGTATATCTCGGCAATGGCATTGCCAAAAGGAGTATGACGATAATACAGAGTGATATTAAATACCTCCTCGACTGTATTCATCCATCCTTCGATAGTGCCGTCATCGTTCACGTAAAAGCTTGCTGTGAGCCCCGATTGAGTATACCAATCGCTTCCTAAAACCAAAATTTTTTTGATATCCCCCTTCGGATTCGTCAAAAAGCAGACAGAAAGGACGAGAGTTGCGACAAGTGCGATGATGATTATCCAGAACGCGGGCTTTTTGTAGTTCAGGACGGATTTTATTCTTTGCTTTACACCGACCTCACCGAAGGCGAGGGGGCACGCTATTATTCTCTTTCTGTGCAGGCTGCAGGAGAGGAGCGCCTCGGAATAGCTCTTTTTGGCGGCGGTGTCCATCGTTTTGATGACCTTTTCGTCGCAAGCCGACTCGATATCGCGGCAAAGGAGCGCGTAGGCGACCCACAGAAGCGGGTTGAACCAATAAAACGCGAGGATCGCAAAGCCGATAGGCTTCCAAAAATGGTCACCGCGACGGAGATGCGCCCTTTCGTGTGCGAGGACGTGCCCGAGTGCTTCGCCGCTCATTCCAGACGGCACGTAGATCCGCGGGCGGATCACCCCGAGGATGAAGGGCGAATCGACTTCGTCGCAGAAATAAACGTTCTTCTCTCCCCTCACCGACGCGCGAACCTTGAACCGGAGCGAAATATACGAAACGATCCCGTAACCGAGTATCAGGGCGATGCCTATAACCCAGACGACCGATGCGACCGCGACGACGAGCTGCATCGGGTTGACGCTTGCGCCGATCTCGGGCGTGAGGTTGGTCGATATTATCGGGTTGATAACACTGTTCACCGCGCCGATCCCGCTGTTGATCTCGGGTGTGGGCGAGAACATAATGTCGGGCGGCAGGGGCTCGGCGGACGGCACGAGGCTGAAGATGCTTTCAAGCGAAAAGGGGAAAACGAGCCTCAAGCCGACGATGCCCCACAAGAGGCAATTTATCCACTTCGGTGCCTTTTTCATCAGCGGTCGGCAGATCAGCACCGCAAGAGTGAGCCACCCCGCCGTTACGCTGAGGTTGAATATTTTAATAAAAAGATCGCTCATACCTTATCCTTTCCGAATTCCTCGATCATGCGGCGGATCTCCTCGATCTCCTGCTCGCTCGGCTTTTTGCGCGATGCGAACGCCGCGATAAATGCGGGAAGCGAGCCCGCAAAAGTGTCCTCCACGAATCTTTCGCTCTGCATTGCGTAAAAATCGTCCCTTGTTGTCAGCACGCTGACCACGCTCTGCTCGGTCTTGAAAAGTCCGCGCTCGCAAAGCTTTTTGAGTACGGTGTACGTCGTTGTGCGTTTCCACGCGAGCTCCTTTTCGCAAAGAGCGACGAGCTCCTTTGTTGTAATCGGGGCATTAGCCCAAACTATATCCGCAAATCGCGCCTCCACAGCGCCAAGTCTTAATTCTTCCATTTTCATGCCCTCCTTTTGTCTATCGCCAATAGACTGCATATATAGTCTATCACAAATAGACAGATTTGTCAATAGGATTTTGCTAAAAATATTTATTTTTCTTGATATTGTGTAGTGCAGACGGCTCCACGTGTGAAATTATTCATTTTTCATTATTCATCATTCATTATTCATTTGACCAATTTTGATTATTGATGAATAATGAATAATGAAGCCGCTTCGCTGATGAATAATGAATAATTTGCTTGATATATTGAAAACCGCCCCGGAAATTACCCGAGGCGGTTGGATTTTATTAGTTTGCGGTATCAACTCTGATGAAGTCGATGTTGTTTGTGAGCAGGAAGGAGCCGCTGGAGTTGCTGTTGCCGAGGTAGCTGAATGCGAAATCGGCTACGAAGGGGTAGGGGCTCATATCGAGGGTGGTGCTGCCGTTGAAATCGCCGGTGACCTTGGTCAGATCCTCGACTGTCAGCACGCCGTCGCGGTAAACGCTGACAACGCTCTTGCCCGTTGCCGCGTCATAGGTGTTGACGAGCTTGATTACGGTGCCGCTCGAAAGACGCGAGCCTTCGTCGGCATAGTTATAATATCCCGCGTTTGTTGTGTGACCCTTGACATCATAATCCGAAACCGTCAGCTTGCCGCCGCGGTAGGAGAGCGCCTTGTTGCCCTTGATGTTCGTCGCTTCGCTTGCAAGAATGAAGCCGTTTGCGCCGGTGATGTCGCCGAATCCGATCTCGATCGACCAATTCTTGTCGTGGCGGAAGTCGATTGCCTTGACGATCTCGAGCTGTGCCCCCTTGCAGGAGAGGATGCCGCCCTCGATCTTATAGGAGCCGAAAAGCGCCTTTTCGAGCATTGCGTTGACGACTCTGCCGTCCTTATCGCGCGCGAGGAGGTCGCCGTCGAATTCCCAGGAATACTGCGCGGGGAGATCGGCGGGAAGGTCGATGCTGTTGTCGATGATCTTGTAGGTCACGCTGCCCTTCTCACCCGACTTTGTGGTGAAAGTCACGGTGATGACAACGTCATTGTAGCCCTTCATCGCCTTGATATTGGCACATCCGAAGTTCGCGCCCGAGGCATTGATCAGCTCAGCGGTGACGTCCTTGCCCGCACTTGTGATCTTGATCTCGACGGTACCCGCGGTCGAGCCGTCGGTCACGCGGAAGGAAAGATCGTCCGCCATTTCGGTGATGTCGACCTCGACGGTGTCACCCGCCTTCGAGATCACGCGGTCCTCGGGTCTGCCCGAGCTGTTTGCCATCAGGAAGCTGAAGGATGAGCCGTGGAGCGCGCTGTACATATTGTATGCCGCGTCGGATGAGATGAGGGTGTAGCCGAATTTGCCGTAGTGGTTGTTGTTATTCGAGCCGAAAAGGGTGCTCATTGGGGTCGTCAGCTTGCTGCCCGAGACGGTCGCGGTGTTACCGTGGTTGTCCTTGTAGCTGTCAACCGAGGAATACTCCGCCATCATTCTGATGTAATTCTTGAAATCAACCGTCTTCTTCTCGGTGGGTGCGCCGGTGAAATACTCGGTAATATTCGTTGCCATGAAGATGTCGGGGTTCTTGTTTGCAAGGTCATACTGCGCCGAAACGGTGGTGGAATAGAAAATATCACCGTTGAGCTTATTCTGGTCGCCGCCCTGACGGACACGCATTATTGCCATATATTCAAGTCCCGCTTCGGTCTTGAGCTTGTTCCACATAGCCATAAAGCAACCAATGTACTCGGTCGGATCCATTCCGCGAACGCCGTCGCCCTCGCCCTGGATCCAATATACTCCGCGGCTGACGATCTCGACCTTGTCGCCGAGACCCGCGTAGTATTCAACGCATTTGTTGACCATTTTGACGGTGTAATCGGTGCCCGAAGCGTCGCTCGGACTTGCAGCCCAGCCGTAGATCGAGGAGCCGTTCTTACTTGTGCCCTCGCCGGTCTGGCTGCCGCCCTCGTGCCATACGAGAACATTCTTGACGGGGTCGCCCGCCGCTACGCTCTGCGAGTAGAGCTCGGCAAGAAGTGTGCTGTGGAAGCCCATGGTCGCCTGAGTGAAGTCCGAGGGGGATTTGCAAGCGATTCCTCTGCCCGCGCCCCACCAATATGCGGTGCCGAGGGGGCAGGTGATGTCCGAGGTTGCGTTGCCGAAATGGTTGCCCGAGTTGCTCTGACCCATTATGACGATGAGATTGAGCTTAGCCTTCTGAACCGTGATCTCCACGGTCTGTGTCGCTGTGGTGATCTTCGCGGTGCCGAGGTCCTTGGCGTGGAAATAGGTCACGCCCTTGACTTCTGTCACTTCGATCGCGCCGCCTTCAAGCGTCACGCCCTCCGCTGTCGGGAGAATGCCGTGGATCTCGGTAAGATAATCGTCGTAAGAAAGGGTCATCGGATCAAGAACCTCAAGCTGAGGCTCGGTTTCGATAGGTGCGGTTTCGGGGGGAAGTGTATCGGGGGCAATGGTGGTTTCCGCGGGCACTTCCGCAGGGGTACATCCGCAGAGGATGGCGAGAGTGAGTGCTAAGATGATAACGAACAGATTCTTTTTCATAGTCATTCTCCTTTGGGTTCGGAACAGATGTAATAGCTGTCGCCGAAGTGTAATTCGATCTTGTAAAGATAATATTTTTCATCACCGACTTGGAGCTCTTCGCAAAGAGCGGGCTCGGTGTGGCCGTCACGGAAATGAAGGATGCATTCGGGCGCATTTTCGGTCGGCTCGAGTGCTATCGGGTAGCCGAGGAAGTACTCGCCGTGGTCGGTCGTCCAGGCATCGAAGCCCGAGAGGTAGGTTTTGTCATTCGAAGGTCCGTTTTCCTCCCACTTGCTCGGCGAGAGAGTCCACGAACGCGACCAGACGAAGACGTGGAGCATACGGAACTTTGCGTATTCGTTGAAAATGCGGCTGCAGTGCACGTCCTCGCAGTTATAACTCGCGGCGCAGCCTTCGGAGACGCGGGCAACGCGGTAAAGAAGATCTTCAGATTCCTCTTTAGTTGACGGCACACCGCTTCCGCTCTCGCACCAGCCGAGGGGCAGATCGGGGATGCGCTTGTGGACGTAGCGGAGTCCCGGCTCAAGCGTTCCGCCCATAATGCAAATACAGTTTTCCTGCGAGAGTCCGTCGTGCAGGATCTCATCCGTCATCGCAGTCAGAAGCTCGACCTTGTGGTACTTCGCCGAGGGCTTGATCTCGATCAGCACGGGCGTGTCGGGGTACTCCTTCATCTTATGCATCAGGTCGGCAAAGGTGTCGATCGTCTCATTCGGGTGCTCGATGCGGCGGAGGGAGGAAAGGAATTCATAAGTGCTCTCCTCGGTCACGGCGACCTCGCAGTCAAAAAGCCCCTTTGTATTCGTGTTGTGCATCACGACGGGGACGTTGTCGGAGGTCAGTTTAACGTCGATCTCGGCGCCCTCAAAGTGGTGTTCTGCCGCGGCAACGACCGAAGTGATCGTGTTTTCGGAATATTTTCCGTTATTCTGGAAGCCCTTGTGCGCGATCAGCAGGCGGCGGCGGAAATTTGTGCCCTCGGGGAAGGAGGTGAGGAAGGAATAGGCGCCCGCAAGATCGGCGGTTATGATGCCGTTGACACCGCGAGCGGCGGCTTTGCCGAAATGACCGTAGGTGACGGTATGAATAAATCGCTGCTGGAGCGAACAGACCGCTTCGGCTGTGGCAACCTCGGGGTCGAGAATGACCGAGGTTGCGCCGTTTGATACGCAAACAGAGGGCAGTTTTTCGATCTCGGGCGATCCCCCTCTGCAATCGAGCATTCCGCGGAGGATCGGCATAAGACCATACGCCTTCGAAAGGAGCTCTTTCTTTTCAAAAGCCGTGCAAAGGATCGCGTCGCCGACGTGGTTGAGGTCGCAAAACTCCGCGAGGGGCGCGACGGTCATTTCATCGTCAATATAAAGGATCGGCACCGTGCGCGAGCAGAGCGCGAGGACATCGTAAAGCGGCTTGCCCTCGACGGTCAGGTCGGGCGAAACATATAAAATTACGTTCTGCGGAGGAGTGGGACAGGTCAGCGCGGAAAGATCGTCTGCTTTTTTGACCTCAAGAACGACCGTCGGCGCGGCAACGACCGGGCAGACGGGCATATAAATATCCTTCGAAAAGGACGCGCGGATGCTTTGATAGAGCGGTTTCATATTTTCCTCCTTAAGAAACGTAGTCTGCAAGCCCGATCGCGATCTCAAAATGCCCCGAATCGTGCTGTGTGTCTTTGATCTGACCTTCCTTCGCCCTCATCGTCCACTTAGGTGAGTCGAGAAGATCGCCGCTTGTGAAGAAAACGTAGAGATTGAGCCCTCGGAAAGCACAAACCGCCTGCACTCCCGCGCACTCCATCTCGACGGAAATGCATCCGTCAGCCTTGCGGCGGGCGAAATTTTCCTCAGTCTCGCGGAAGATGGCATCGGTCGTCCAGGTCTTGCCCTTGACATACGCGATCTCGTTTTCCTTCATAAACGCCTCGACTTCACCCGAGCAGGGGATATCGATGTAGTCGGAGGCGGGGGCATAGTGGTAGGAAGTGCCCTCGTCGCGATATGCCGCGGTGGGTATCATAACTTTTCCGCGCGCGATTTCGCGGTCAAGGCAGCCGCAGCCGCCGAAAAGGACGTATTTATCGGTCGCAAAGATCGCGCGGGTGTCCTCGACGGATGCCACAGCGGCAGGCGCGCCGACAAAGGACTTAAAAAACGCGAACTTTTTGTTCTTATATCTGATCAGATAGATCGGCGTGTTGCCCGTGACCGACTTCGACTCGCCGATCTGCTCGCAGTCATAAGTCTCGGTCACGAATTTTTCGATCATATAGGAAAAAGTGATGATGCAAGCGTCAACGCGCACGGCATCGGGGTTGACAAAGGGATTCAGCTTCGCCACCGGCGACGGGTCAAAGGTGTTAGTTATCATGATCTTCCCTCGCTTTTGTTAGATTAGATTAATTATAGCACATTTTTTCGGGGAAATCAATGGGAATATAAATAATAAGGAAGATTTATGTGAGGTGAAAATCTTTATTTATATAAAAAATGCATACGCTTGTCATTTATACAATACAGACTCCGATCTCCTCATTCACCGCTCCCCGCGGTCCCCCTTCTCCGCTGGAGAAGGCTTGAGGGTACCTACAAACTCCTTTGGTATTCAGCGAATATCGTTCAAGCTTAATCACTTCAAAGCAGACTGGAATATTTTAATTAAAATAATTACGCACTCTCGGTGGAGTCTGCACAAATTATTTCAATAAAAATCTTCCAATTTTCCTGAACAGAATTATTTATTTGAACGATATTCGCTGAACAAATTAAATTAGCGTGCAAACCCTCAAGCGTTCCCCAGCGGGGAAAGGGGACCGCGGGGAGCGGTGAATGAGGAGATCGGAGTCTGTACTGCATAACAACCAAGCGTACAAATAATATAATTAAATTTGAAAATTTTCGCCGCCGCGAAAATTCACCTTATTATCTTGTATATCGTAGTATGAAAAAACTCGAGGCTGAGTACTCTGCACGTAACTCAGCCTCGAGATTGTTTACATTATTACTTTTTCAAGACCTTCTCGGCAAGTTCCCGGACATCGTCCTCGTCCATGAAGGGTAGGTAATCTTCGACGGCAGTGATTCCGCCACGTTCAAATTCAGCAAACGCGAGTTTCTTTATGTCGTCATCGTCCAAAAAAGGCAGAAAGTCGCTTACATCTTTACCGTCATTCAATGCACGCCATGCTAATTTTCCAAGCATATCATCGCTGATAAAGGCAAAAAATGGCTCAATATCTGCGCCGTCATTATATGCCTCATCTGCCATTTTTTCAATTGCATCATCCGACATAAACGGTATCAGATCATTAACATTCTCGCCTTGACGGTAAAGTTTCAGTGCAAGCTCATCAATATAGTCATCGTCGAGAAATGGGAGCAAGAGAGTTATCTGATCGAGTTTTTTCGATGAAGAAGCAACTATCTCCTCCACCTCTTCGGGTTTCATAATACTTGCCGCTTCCTCGAGATCATCCTCAGAATACTTCTCTGCCTTGACATCTTCGCCGCGCGCGACATCAAGAACAACTTGATTCTTCTTTCCGAGAATATCATCTACCGAAACATCAAAAATCTCCGCGAGCTCGGAAAGTCTTGAAATGTCCGGCATCGAATTTCCGCGCTCCCAATTTGATACCGCCTGAAAGCTGATTCCGAGCGCATCGGCGAGTTCAAACTGAGTCATATTCTTCTTTTTTCTGAACTGCGCGATCCTGCGCCCTACTTTTACTGTTTCAAACATTTTGTTTCTCCTTTCGTTCGGCTTTTGCCGACGGGAACATTATACCGAAAAACGTGCTCAAATTACAGCAACTTGCACTTGAGGAGTAAAACTCAAGCAGCACTTGAGTTAATTATTATATCTCCTTAACTATCTTCATCACGCCGTCGATCTCGGCGACCTCGAAGAGGTGGGCTCGCTCGAGCGGGCCTTTTTCGGGGGCGTGGAGGCACATTATATTTCTGCCATCGGCGTCGCGGAAGAACATCGCGTGGCCGCCGTTTTGGTCGAAAAGGGGCTCCGAAAGGTGCTCCCAAGGGCCTTTTATGTCGCCGTTTTTCGAGACTACCGACAAAACGACGTAGTTATTTTGCAGATAGGGCGACCAGGTCAGGAGGAGCGAGCCGTCCGAAAGTCTCTGCAAGAAGGGCGCGTCCGAGCCGTAGCGCAGATAGTCCTTGCCCTCGTACTTGATGCGGTGAGGCGTCGCCTTCGAGATCGGAGATTCGTCCGAGCCGAAAACGAGCCAAGGCTCGCCTTTGATCTCGGTGAGATCATCGGTCAGCTCCGCGCCCCAGATCTCGCCGACGAGCGCGCCTTTTTCTTCAACATAGTTATCAGGCCAATCGTGCGAGTAGAAAATATACGGCTTGCCCTCGTGAACGTAAAGCGTGCCGTCGATGCAGCTTTGCTCCTGCGGAGTCACGGCGCGGGGCACGAGCGGCAGGAATGGACCGCGCGGAGAATCGCTGACGCAGATCTGCGTTCCGCGCAGACCGTTTTTGCCGAGGAGCGACACGAAAAGGTAGAAATTTCCACGGTATCTGTGCACCTCGCCTGCCCACACGTCTTTATAAGCCCAAAAATCCTCGGGGATCTCGAAGGAGACACCGCCCTCCTCCCAATTTTCAAGGTCTCGGCTTGTGTAATACGAATGTGTCCTCGCGCCCGTCGTCGCATAAAGATAGTAAACACCGTCCTCAAGGACGATAAAGGGATCGCGTACTCGGATATCTTCTCTTTTTAACATAATTTCACCTCAAATTTATTTGTAAATTTCAAGCATTGCCGCGAGCGCGTCCTCTATGGGCGGTAGCTCGGGATGCCATTTTTTCTCCCATTCGAGCGAAAAAGCGCCGTCATATCCCAGCCCGGTGAGATATTCCGCCATTTCGCGCAAGGGCAGCGTACCTTTTCCGGGGAGGACAAGACCCTCGGGAGCAACGTCCTTCAGGTGAACGTGGCGGATGAGGGTGCGGAAATCATCGCAAAAGGTGCGCCAATTATCCCCGTAAGTGTTTCTCGTGTGGCAAACGTCCCAGATCAATCCGAAGTTTGCGTATTTTCCGCAGATCTCGGCGACCTTACCGAGGCGGAAGCCTGTGTTGACGTCGCCGTGTGTTTCAAGCAGGACTTCTACTCCTTTAGCCGATGCGTATTCGCAAAGAGTGGAAATGCCGTTTGCGATGCGGTGAAGGCATTCGTCTTCGCCGCCCTCGATATTGTTGCCGAAAACGCGGATCCCGCGGAAGCCTATCTCATGCGCGGTATCGATGGCAAAAATGCCTTCTTCGATGAAATTATCGAACTTCACTTCGTCGTGAAAACTGCAAGAGGTACCTAAAACAAGCGGAGTTACACCGTATTCGCGGAATTTTTCTTTGGTCACGGCGCGATTTTCGGGCAGAAGCTCTGCCATTTTGCGTATATTGACCTCTCCGCAGAGTCCGCGCAGCTCAAGCGCGGAAATTTTGAAACCTTGCGCGAGTGCAAGAGCCTCGTCGAGGCTGTACTCGGTGCAACCGAGGGTTGAAAAACAATATTTCATTTTACTCCTTTCTGCGTATCTCCATTTCGATCTCGAAGGATACGCTTCCCGTGGCAGAGATCTCTGTTCTGCCCCAGCCTGCCTCCGAGGTATCTACATTCGGCAGATAATCCGTGCCGTTGGCTTCAAAACGGTGACCTTCGCCGCCTATGCAAGAGATTGTCACCTCTGCGGGCGACTTGACGCGACAATGAAGCTCTCGTTTTTTGCCCTTGATGACTATCAGATCTCCGTCAACAACAGGCTCGCTTTGAGAGTGAATGACAAACGTAACTTTCGAACTCGGATATATCGGCTCAACACGGTCGGAAACGGTCAGAATTCCGCGCTCGCCGCGATCGGGCTCGAAACGCATTTTTCGCGTGACCGAGCGGCAGGTTTCGGAATATGCCTCGGAAAGATCGCCCTCGATCTCATAAGCCCCTGCCGATTCGCTGTGTGAGACGACCTTTGCCATTCCGTATTCCGAAAGCCAGCTCTCAAGCGTTTTCGGTTCCTTTTTCTCGCGCGGTATGCGGGTGCCCTTGCCGTCCACAAGAATGCAGTTGTGCGCGAGAGTATGGATGGTGTAATTTTTGCGGTGGGGCGTGTTGTAGCTGTCGTAAACTCCCGAATCGGACGCCAGAATCTCGCCGTCGTAAATCTGGAAGCATCCTGTGTCGAGGTGGTCGTGATTGGCGCCCCAAAGGCAGCCGATCTTCATCAGGACCAATCGCTCGCCGTCGTTATAAACCGTCGCGCCGACGGGCCAATCGAAATATCTGCCCACGGGCAGCTTTCTCTCATTGGAAAGAGGGGTGAGACTGTTCCAAATGAGGTAAACCGCGGGCGAGATCACGCCCTCGCCGCACGAGCCCTCGTCGTAATAATCGTAACTCCACGCAAGCGGGATCAGGTATTCTTCGCGGAACTGCTTTTCGGCTTCAGCATACCAAAGCGCGTCGCCGCTATATGCCGCGGCAAGGAAAAGCGGAACGAAAAATGGATTTTTATGCGTATAAAGCGCTTTTGTTTCGTTATAATCGTCGCCAAGGCGGAGTGCTTCGCCATCGTCACGGCGCAGATAGATGAAACTTTCCGCGGTGGAAACGGTTTGGGGCGGGAGCACCCTCTCACCGCTCATTGAATAGATGATAAGCCCGAACCACATCGCCCATGCATAGCGGTAAGAGCCGTAGCAGGGGCCCTGCGGATGAAATTCGCCCGCAAAAACCTTTTCGTATGCGGGGATATATTCCTCAAAAAGTCTGCCTGCGCAGAAATTATAGATATCGGGACGCTCGTCATAGACCGCGATCGAAAATGCCAGCAGATCGCGCAAAAGCTGTGCCTCGTTGCCGTGACCGCTGATCGCTGCTTGTTTAGCGGGCGGATATCCCATTTCGAGATATTTTTCAGCCAGACTTTCGCAGGCGGTGATGATCTCCTCGCGCTCCTCGGCGGTGAGCAGATAATAGCACCAATCGTAGACCTCGGAGGCAATGAAAATGAGGTGACCCGCGAAGCGCGCCTTCATATAATCATCGTATACAACAACGTTGCGAAGTAAATAAAGGAGCTTTTCGATCACACTTCTGCCCTTTTCGGGGTCATCGGAGATCAGAGCATCCAAGGCTTGCGCCTCGAGGGCAAGATATTCCTTCAAATGATACGTTCCCTTTTCGGGCATCGCGCCCTCTCCGAGGATCTCGAAATCGCAAAGCTCGCGGTAAAGTCGCCACGCTTCTGTATCCTTCGAGGCTTCCTTAATGCGGGAGATGTCCTTTTTTCGGAGCATAAGTCGGGGATGATCGGAAGGTGGAAGAACGGGAGGTTTTTTATAGGGTGAAAAGATCATATTATCAACTCCTTGACATCACTGATGCGGCGGCGCGGCTGATCTCGTGCGGCAGCGGCGCACCGTTTTTAAGATATTCGGATGCCTCAATAAGTAAAGATCTCGTTATATCACGGCGCAGATCGACAGTCGGACCCGCCATGTGAGGCATGAGGATGACGTTGTCAAGCGTATACAGACTGCTTTCGGCGGGCAAAGGTTCCTTTTCATAAACATCAAGCAACGCGCGGAAGCGTCCCGATGCAAGCTGTCCCTCGAGCGCCGCCTGATCGACAACCGCCCCGCGCGAGGTATTGATAAACAAAGAATTTTCGGGCAGGAGTGCCAGAAGTTCTTCGCCGATCAGGTGGTGGGTCTGATCGTTCAGCGGAGTGTGCACGGTGACAATATCGCAGGTTGAAAATATCTCTTCAAGGCTTGCGAATGCAAGGTCGTACTTTACAACGTCATCCGCGGGCAGAGGTTTGATATCGTAGACCTTGATTTTTACGCGGAATGGCTGAAGCATTCGCACAAGATGGCGCGCGATCGCGCCGTAGCTGACGATACCGACGGTCTTGCCGAGCAAGCCGCGGTTGAAATCGGTGGAGGTTTTCCAGATCTTCTCGTTTTTCAAGCGCGTGCTGTATTTCGGAATATCGCGCAGGGCAGTCAGCATATATCCGATCGTGCCCTCCGCAACCGACTCGGCAAAGAAATCGTTGCCCGAAATGACGCGGATACCGCGCTCCCACATTTCGTCGCTGACGAATGGAACAACTGTACCGCAGAGGTGGACAAGCAGGCGCAGATCAGGCGCGCGATCAAGGATACGGGAGTCGAGGCGAGGTGAGCCCCAACCGGTCACGTAGATATCGCTGCCGCCGATCCTTTGCGCGATCTCTTCGTGCGTAAGATGCACATTTTTATCATTCCATACCACCTCGCCGAGCGATTCCGCAAGAGCAATGTTTTCATCGGTAAAAAATGTCGGAAAGACCGAGTTTTTCGGCAGCGTTACAAAGCTTTTCATCTTTTTTCCTCCCGCCGTTTGATTCAATATAATTATACCATTTTTTCGCGATTTTTCAATAGGAAAAGCGGATATACTTAAAATTTGATAAAAAATGTACGCTTGCCGTTCGTACAGTACAGAAGTCGGAGGCCAAGCGGTCTTAGGAAGACAAGAAATCTACTCAACTCCTTGGCTCACAGAACGACATGGCTACGAACCGACTTATATAATTATACCATTTTTTCGCGATTTTACAATAGGAAAAGCGGATATACTTAAAATTTGATAAAAAATGTACGCTTGCCGTTCGTACAGTACAG
>JAZSOQ010000053.1:0-29632 GCA_045537015.1 Eubacteriales bacterium | reverse complement strand
ATTCGGCGCTCCCCGCGCCACCTTCCCCCACCGGGGAAGGCTGAAGAATTGGTCGAGAACTTTTAGCTTTTCAGCGAATATCATTTATTTCGATAATTCTGTTTGAGCAGATAGGAATATTTTATTAAAAAATTTGTGCTTGTAATAAAGTTATCACAAAATCTTTTCAATATAATATTCCTATTTATTATGCAGAATTATATTGCCAAATAATCTTCGCTGAATAGTTAATGATTAGCGCCATACTTTTCAGCCTTCCCCGGTGGGGGAAGGTGGCACGCGGGAGCGTGACGAATGAGGCGTTTTAATAAGATACCGTTTTTCGAGCGTAGCGAGAAAATCTTCCAAAACGTGCATAACAAAATATTTTTGCTGAACAATATTTGGCAAAAGTAATATTTTCTGCATAATAACAAGGTTATCACGTTCTTTATCAAGCAGCCTCATTCTTTATTGACAAACTCAAATAAATATGCTATTATATTTGTGAATCTGCACAAAATGGGTTGGGCCAATTTGTGCAAATCTACAAAGTTCTGAAAAATACCAAAATTTATGAAACCAAAATGTCCCCGGGTGGTACTTGATAGGTGAAGGGACCCTTTGAAAACTGACAGGAGGTGAGCGTATGAATGACGAAAGGATAATCGAGATGCTTTTTGAGCGCGACGAGGGTGCTTTGCGCGGGGTGGAGCAAAAATACGGCGCGTTTTGCCACACGGTCGCGGCGAATATTCTTTCTCTGCGCGAGGACCGCGAGGAATGCCTCAACGATCTGCTTTTGGCGCTCTGGAACGCCATTCCGCCCGAAAGACCGCAATGTCTGAAGGCTTATATCGCCAAGATCGTCCGCAATCTCGCCATGAAGAAAACGCGATCCGAAAACGTATGGCGGCGTTGCAAGAGCTTTGCCGAGATCGGCGAGGATTTTCTCGAATCGATCCCCGATTCCTTTGACCTGTGCGACCAATTCGAGTCGGCGCGCGCGGGCGAGATTCTGAACGAGCTCCTTGAAAACCTGCCCGAGCACGAGCGCGACGTGTTCGTGTTGCACCACTATTTCGGCGAAAAGGTTGCGCACGTTGCCGCCGATATGGGATTCAGCGAAGGAAAAGTGAAAACGATCCTTTTCCGCACACGCCGAAAACTTGCAGAAAAACTGCAAAAGGAGGGTATTTTGGTATGAAAAACAAAAACGATAAGCGGCTGATAGGCGCGTTCGAGCACATCGATGACAAATTCATTGAATCCGCCGCAAAAAGAATTAAAGCGCGCGAGGACGGAGTCAGCGCGCGCGGCGCAAATAAAGCAAAGATCATCAAGCAGGTCGCTCTGCTTGCCGCGTGCCTCGTGCTTCTCGGCGCGGCTGTCCCGCTCGCGGGAAGGCTCGTCGGGCTCATCCCCGAGCTCTTCAACCCCGCGGGCACCGAGAACGAATCGAACGTTCTTGAAACAAACAAAAACGATCCGCCCGTGGTCGATGATCTCCCCGAGGAATATTTTACGGCAGGAGACGGATTTTTGTCCTATCCCTCCTACTACCTCGGAGTTGAATACGACGGGTGCTGGATTCACAAATCGAGGGCATACAAGGATTTTGAGGGTGGATTGTACGATTACTTCCCATATCTATACAAGTACGACCCCGTGGCAAAGACAAGCACAAGCATTTGCATCAAGCCTTCCTGCAAGCACACGGACGAAAGCTGCCCCGTTTTCGTGCCCGCAGGGTGGAATATTGACTCCATCACCGTTTTTGATGATTGGTGCTTGTATCAGTGTACGAAAGCTGTTGCTATCGAATTCAACGACGAAACTCAGGTGCGCCTTTACAATATGAAGACCGGCGAGGCGCGTGTGATCGCGGAAAAGAGCCAAGCTGATAGTCCCCACCCGACTCCCAAAGACGCCTTTGCTTTGGACGGCAAGGTATATTTGAGTGTATCGGATGTATCATGGGATGCAGGTCTGACTTCGAGGCAGACCCGCAATTACATCGTCTGCTACGATCCCGCAACAGACACGGCAGATAGGTTGTGCGATATCCCTGCAAAGATGTATCTTGTCGGCATGACCAACAAACGCTTCTTCTTCAGCGAAGATCCGTTCATTGAGATACATTATGATTCCGAGATCTGGGCATGCGACTATTCGGGCGAGAATTACGGAAAGATGGCGAACTTCAATTTTGTTCCTATGTTCGTCTGCGGAACGCTTGCATACGGCGCGGGCGAAAACAACACCGTGCTTGCTTACGATCTGGCGACAGATTCGGCTTCAACGATCGATTTCGGCAATATCCAGTACGTTTATCTGGATTCGGGGGAACTCGGATTCACCACGACTTCGCGCATTGAGGAATACAACAAGTACCTCGCAGATCAGGATGCCTATATTGCATGGAACTATCCGGGCGTGACCGACCCCGACAAGATCTCGAAGTTCAAAGCCGAAACCGAGATCAAGCTGAATTGCAAGGTGGATATGCAATTCTACCTCACTGATTCGCACGGCGGGAACCAAGCCCTTGTTTTCGAAGGAGAAAACATCAACTTTAAGCCTTACCGCCGTGTGGGTGACCATATCATCGGTTCTTTGATAAAGGCTTCGAAATACGAGGTGTATATTCTCGACAGCGGTTTTGCCGCCCTCAACCTCAAAACCGGAGAGTTCGATTTTATCCCCGCAGTCAAATTTGAATAACACAGATGCGGCGAATATCGGTAATGCTCCGATATTCGCCGCGTTTTAATTTTATTTGGTTGGCAAGGAGAACGCAACTACTGCGTAAGCCATTAATTTATGACCATCGAACCTATTCCGAATAAAAAAGATTTCAAAAATTCGTAATCAGTTGAGTCCACCGCTATGCGCCAGATCAGCTCACCTTTTTTGGTATAAGCCGCATAAACCGTTTCGATATATAGTTGTTTCGGTGAAAAAACAGATGAAAGTCCATTCTCGATCAAATCATAATCTGATGTGAATCTGTCACCCACCAAAAGAACGAAATCATCATACTCGATCAAGTAGCTGCCTCTGTATTTACTCCATTCGTAATCGCTCAAAAATTCATCAATGGAGTAATATCTTACGCCGTTTACGTAATAATTGGGTTCATCCCCGGGCAGATCACTTTCGAATTTTCAGCTTTCTGCACAAATCTTTGAGGCAAATTTTGTACAAATTGTTGTTCCGATATTATATTATCACATTTCCGGGAAGATGTCAAGGGGTTGCGACCTCTGCGGAGGTGCGCGATATGCTCGCTTCGCGAGCGGGATATATCCATACACGATATGTTCCGCAAGCGGAACGTGATTTTCCTTGACATACTTCTCCAAATATGGTATAATGTATACTGTATTAATATGTAAAGAGGTATATCCCATGAACAACACACGCGGATATTTTATAGTTTTCGAGGGCTGTGACGGCTGCGGCAAGACCACGCAGACCGAGCGCCTTCGCACCGCTATCGCAGAGGTAACGGGCAGACCCTGTCTTTACGAGCGCGAGCCCAACGAGCGCAATGCCGCGGGCGCGATCATTCGCTCGGGTCTTTACGGCGGCGTCAAATTCCTGACCGAAAGCATGGCGTATCTTCACGTCGCCGACCGCCTCGAGCACATCGAATTTATGCGCCCGCTGGTCGAGAAGGGCACGAACATCGTCTGCGACCGCTATTATCTTTCAAATATGGCGTATAACACCACCGACCGCATCTCAATGGCGGACATCTACACGATGAACAAGCCCTGCATCGAGGCGATGAAGCCCGATCTCTTCGTCTTCCTCGACGTCCCCACCGAGGTCACCAAGGCCCGCCGCGACCAGAACCGCGCCGATAAGGAGATCTACGACGGCGACGACAAGCAGGCGCGCGTCCGCCGCAATTATCTTGAGGCAATCGAATTCCTCAAAGCGCAGGGAGAAAACGTGGTTGTCGTTGACGCCTCGCGCGACATCGACAGCGTCTCCGCCGACATAAAGGCGCAGGTCTTTGCGGCACTCGGAATCGGTAAATAATATGGTGATCTATTCCTACACGCCCGAGCGCGGTGACAAAGTAAGCCGCGCGATGATATGGTCACTCGCGGGCGCGGGACTGACACTTGCCATCCTCGCGGAGATCATCATCTCTGTGTCGAGCGTCCTCCACGTGGTCGCGTTCGGCGCATTGCTCGGCTCGATACTGATCTGGTCGCGCTGTATGCTCAGCTTCACTTACAGCATCGAAACCGAGGGCGAGGGCAGAGCTCCCGATCTCGTCGTGAGGGAAAACAAGGCGAAATCAAGCCGCATTCTTTCCCGAGTTTCGATCGCGGGCGGCAAGTTGATCCGCGCCTCAAATTTCAAACCGAACGGCGCGCCCGTTTACGACCACCGTCCCACGCCCTTTTCGAAGGATTATTGGGTCTATGAGGTCCCCGAGCGCGACGGAGAGGGCTATATACGCTTTTCGCCCGATGAAGAAATGCTCGAGCTGATGCGATCCCTCGGTTGTGAGGTAGAAGCATGACGCGCCTGCGTTTCGCCGCGCTTGGCCTTGCGTTTTTGCTGATCCTATCGGCTTGCGGAGAGAATCCCACCGTCGAACCGTCCGTCAGCGCGTCGGTCGGCGAATACACCTCGCCCGAAACGACCGCGCCCGAAAGCGCAGAGGTTACGGGTGAGCTCACCGAGCCCGAAGGGACCGAGCCCGAAGCGACGTCTCCGTCCGCGGACGACCTCACACAGATGAAGGCAAGCGAGCTCCTTGCGCTGAGTGCCCGACTTTGTGGCGGTTACAATACCTTCACACGCAACTCGATAACTCGGACCGAGATCGAGATCGACGGCGAGCTGACCGAAAAAGTGACCGAATCCTCCGTTGCCGTCAAGGATAAAAACGCCGTCTTTCGCAGAAACGGCGAGGAATACCATCTTGTCGATTCTTTTCTATGCTTCCGCGGCGCACTCGGCAAATACCGCATCGGCGGTATGAGCGTCCCCTCGTTCCTTGAAATGTTCTCGGATCAACTCCCCCTCGGCTCGTTTGAAGAAGGCGTCGCCGAGCACGGCGGGGGCGAGCTCGTGCTGAAATTCGATAAATTATCCGATTCGGGCGTCGGTTATCTTCGTGAAATGCTCGGCCTGACCGACGCGGCAGTTTTAGAGGTCGCGCAATCGAGCCTTGAGGTTCACGCGGATTCAAACGGCAATATGAGCCGAGCTACAACTCAGCTTTCGTTGACAGTATCTCTGTCCGGCGAGGAGCTGATGAGGGTGGAGATCAGCTCCGAAATGCGGCAGAATACCATTGTCGGCATCGTCGAGCTTGAGTCGCCGAGCATTGCGGATTACATCCTTTTCCCCGATCTTGAAACGATCGCGTATTGCGAAAACGCCGCCGCGCAGATCGAGAAATTCAAATCAAACCGCGAGGCTTTTGAGTTTACCGACACAAGATCGACGAAAATCGAGTCGCAAGGCTTCACTCTCGATCAGAATTCGACCGCCGACTATGCGTATGCTTCGCGAATCGGACTGAGCATCGATACCATCTTCGACACCGCCGACGGAGTAAAACACAGCCTTCTGACTCATTACAACAACCGCCGAGCCTTTTCGCAGATCGACGGCGAAAGCATCTTTGTGGACACCACGATCAATAAAAATAACCTTTTCTTTATGACCTTCCGTCCCATCGACACCGCGTTTTACCGCCTCACCGATTGCAAAGCGGCAGAAATCGTCAATGACGGCAGAATAACGCTGACCCTCAAGGACAGCGTGGTCAAATCACTCGCGCAGCAAATACTCCTCTCCTCGGGCATCCCCTGCGATGAGCCCACTGTCACAAAAACCAACCGCGCCGTGACGTATATCGAGCTTGACAAAGAGGGCAGACTTTCCTCGCTCGGCTACGAGCTTTCCCTGAACCTCACTGTAAACGGCAAAGCCTACACCCTCGCACAGACCGCCGATGTCACCGTCACCTCGCATAATTCCGCAAAAGTCAAGGTCATCTTTATTGATGTGCCCGATGATGAAGAATAAAAAGATAAGGGACTGCTTCGTTACAGAGGCAGTCCTATAATTATGTGGATGGCGTTTTTCGATTATTTATGAAGATAGAATTATAAGCTGTATTTACACTCGCAATAAAGTGCGATATTTCCAATGTGATAATCATATAAATACGTTTGCCAAATATGCAGTACAGACTCCGCTCTCCTCATTCACCGCTCCTCGCGGTCCCCTTTCCCCGCTGGGGAACGCTAATAGTTTGACAATAACCGCTAACTATTCAGCGAAGATGATTTTGCGATATAATTTTGCATATCAAAGTGGAATATTTTATTGAAAAAGTTTTCAAAAACTCCAATAAGAGTGCGAGATTATTTTAATAAAATATTCCAATTTGCCCAAACAAAATTATAGCAATATCCAATGTTCGCTGAATATCAAAGAAGTTTGCAGACACCATTAAGCGTTCCCCAGCGGGGAAAGGGGACCGCGAGGAGCGGTGAATGAGGAGAGCGGAGTCTGTACTGAATAATAGACAAAGCACAAACTCTTGATTATGGATGTGTCTTATGCACCCACATTTTGCGAATACAGAAATTAATTAATATTTCAGTCATTAAGAAAGTCTGTGTAGATTTCTTTGCAGTTTTTTCTATGGAGCAAAAGTTGGATAAAAACTATTACTACAGGCACAAAGGAGATAAAAGCGAACAGTAATGTGTAAGCTTCGAAAAAACTCAATATTGCAAAAGCAATAGTTTCAATTAAGAATGCACCGAGCCATTGCAGAAATTGATTTCTTATACATTTTTCGCGTATCATCAAATTGGCTTTTATGTCATCAATATTGGTGATTTTGCTTTTCGATAACCTAATCCATAAGCAATAATCAATGGGGGAGAGCTTTTTTGCGCCGTGTTTTGTTTGTAGATATGATAAAACCGAAATGGTTGTCCTTGAGTATTTGTCGATTTTTGCAAAATCAGCGGGAGCAAAATAAATCTCGTCGCAATTTGCGGCTTCGATGAAATAGTATGTATTTTTGAATACACCGGACTTGACATGAATAAGCTTTTTGCCATTTGAGGCTTCGATTCGAAGCCATTTTTCAATTTTTGCAAGATTATGATTTGAAGTGTATTTCTTAACTTTTATGCATTTTTCAAGTTTCATGATAATCTACCTCTGGCTTTCTGCTTCTTTTGAGAAATCCCGCGCAAATTTGCGCGGGATTTTTACATTATTTAGCCTCTCTTCCACTCGGTGCCCTTTGCGGAGTCGATGAGTGTGATGCCTTCTGCGGCGAGAAGATCGCGGATGCGGTCGGCTTCGGCGAAGTCGCGCGCCTTCTTTGCGGCGGTGCGGGCTTCAACGAGAGCCTCGATGCGTGCGTATTCGGGGTCAGCGGCTGCGGCTGCTGCCTTCTGAGCGGCTTTTGCTGCTGCCTCGGCGTCCTCGGCTGCGTTGATTGCCGCTGCGGCGTCGATAAGACCGAGCATAAGTACCTGCTCGAAGTCGCGGATAGCCGCAAGCTTGGTTGCCGCGTTTGTCTTTGCCTTGAGCACGTCGTAAAGCGCGGTCACTGCAAGCGAGGTGTTAAGATCGTTGTCAAGAGCGTCGGTGAAGCGCTTCTTGAGCTGTGCGAAGACTTCCGCATCAACCGCGCCGTCATCCTGACGGAGCAGGGGAGCGATCTTTGCAACGAGCTTGTTATATGCGGTGGTCGCGTTGTCGAGGTTCTCATAGGAGAAAACGAGCGACTTGCGGTAGTGCGACTGCATGCAGAAGAAACGGTATGCGAGGGGGGAGTAGCCCTTCGACTCGAGGAGCGAAACGGTGAGGAATTCGCCGCTCGACTTGCTCATCTTGCCCGAGTTGGTGTTCAGATGGAGCACGTGCATCCAATGGCGGCACCATTCGTGGCCAAGGTATGCCTCGCTCTGTGCGATCTCGTTGGTGTGGTGGGGGAATGCGTTGTCGATTCCGCCGCAATGGATGTCGCAGTATTCGCCAAGGTGTTTCATAGCGATGCAGGAGCACTCGATGTGCCATCCGGGATAGCCGATTCCCCAGGGGCTCTGCCACTTGAGCTCCTGATCGTCGAACTTCGACTTTGTGAACCAGAGAACGAAATCGGCGCGGTTGCGCTTGTTGCCGTCAGCCTCAACGCCCTCGCGCACACCAACCTCGAGGTCTTCCTCGTTGAAGTCGTGGAAAGCGTAGTAGGATTCGAGCTTCGAGGTGTCAAAATAAATATTTCCGCCCGCCTCGTAAGCGTAGCCCTTTTCGATAAGAGCCTCGATGACGCGGATGAAGTCGTCAATGCAGGAGGTTGCGGGCTCGATGACGTCGGGAATGCGGATGTTCAGCTTCTTGCAGTCGGCAAAGAAAGCGTCGGTGTAAAACTGCGCGATCTCCATGACCGTCTTTTTCTCGCGCTTTGCGCCCTTGAGCATCTTGTCGTCGCCCGTGTCGCCGTCGCTGGTCAGATGGCCGACGTCGGTGATGTTCATAACGCGCTTGACCTCGTAGCCCGAGTAGCGCAGATAGCGGTCAAGGATGTCCTCCATCATATAAGTGCGGAGATTTCCGATATGTGCATAGTGATAAACCGTGGGGCCGCAGGTATAGATCGAAACCTTGCCCTCCTCGCGGGGCTTGAACTCGTCGCGGCTGTGTGTCAGAGAATTATAGAGGATCATTTATTTTACCGTCCTTTCGGAATATGTCTATTATATTATTATAGCAGATTGATTCTATATTGTCAATATAGAAGTGGAAAGTGTGAAGTGGAAAGTGTAAAGTTAAGGAAACTTTTCGGCAAGCCGAAAAGTATTTTTATAATGGAAATTTCCGAGCAAAGCGAGGAAATTCACCATAACTTTTCACTTTTCACTTTCCACTCTTCACTCAATACGTCGGCGTGTCCAGCCTCCACTCGCCGTTCTCAAAGACGAAGGTGAGGGTGACCGTGTGCTCGCCCGTCTTGACTTCGAAATTTTCGTAGTCGATGTATCTGCCGTTTGCGGTGAGCTCGACGTTGACAAGCTCTGCTTTAGATGGGCTGACGATCTTCATCGTTGAGTAGTCGTAGGTCTTGTGGGTGGTGAAATAGGGCTCAAATTCGTTGGATTTGAGAAGATAGAAGCCGTCAATGCTGTCGTCGATGCGGTAGCGGGCGTAGCTGATCTCGGTGCCGATGGTGAAGCCGTCGAACATTGCGGCGTAGACTCCGCCGTAGCCGAGGTCGCCCTCCTTCCAGTTGTCGCCCTTGAGGTAGCCCTGTGTGTAGACCGATTCTGCAAGCGCCTGGATCGATTCAAGGTCTTGATACTTGCAATCAACGCGGACGTAGTCGTAATGCTCGTCCGAGTCTTCGCCGTAAACGTATTCATACTGTGATTCGTCAAATTCGATGGGGTAGTAGAAATTGCCCTCGGAATCGGTGTAGATCGATTCGCCTTTGCCCGCCTCGGCGGTCTTTTCGGCATATTTCCAAGCGTCGTCGCCGATCTTGTATTTGAGAATACTGCGCTCGCCGTCGGTGATGAAGGTGTAGTAAGCCTTGTGCTCCTCAAGATAGATGAGGTTTCCGTCGCCCTCGGCGCGCTTGTAGGTGGGAAGCCCCTCGCCGAAGAAGATGTTGTTGACCTCAACCGACGCCTCGATCAGCGCGACAAATTCGTCTTTTACGGCGTCAAGCGCGGGCGGCTGCGAGCAAGCGACGAAGCTCCCCGCGATCAAAACGAGCGCAAAAAGGCACGCGGTGATTTTTATGATTTTTTTCATTTTTCATTCCTCTCGTGTATTGTTTCGATAACAAAATTCAATTATCATCCCATAATCATAACTCTGCTGATTTTTTCGTCAACAAAAATTTTACAGCCTGATTCGGAAAACTTATCGTAGAAATCTTTATGTGAATGATACTCGTCAAGCGGAATCGAAAGGCTGCCGTGGTTTGATCTCAGTTCAGCCGACTTGTTTTTCAAATATTCGTCGCTGTACGGATCTATGGGAGATAAGCCGACGCACTCTAAAATTTCATTTCTTTCCTTTTCGGAAAGCTGTCCGAAAGCCCACGAATCAATATTTTCTGCAATTGCAGATCTGCCTTTCTCAGCATATTGCGCAACTCTTTCACATACTTCTTTCGTTGCGTCTATTATCTGATCTTCGGTATAATCATACACTGATGCAAAATGCAGAAGCAGTTCAAATTCAAAGTTTTTTATGGGAGCGCATTTGATTTCGCCGTTAAAATCGCCGTAATCATTGAATTGCACTCCAATTATAAAACCAAGCGTCATATCGGGCATTCTAACAATAAATCTTGTCGACTTGTCATATGACAGAATTGAGTAGCATAGGGTGTTGACTTTGGTATAACCTTGACTTAACAAGAATTTTTCAATAGGTTTTAACAAATCTCGTTTTTTCATAAATATTATCTCCTATACCATATCAAATGATAGAAAATACAGTATATATCAAGGCAAGCGTTTATGTTCGCACTCTCAAAATCAGCCTTCCCCGGTGGGGGAAGGTGGCAGCCGTAGGCTGACGAATGAGGTGCCTGATAAGATACAGTTTTTCGAGCATAGCGAGAAAATCTTCCAAAATATAGAAAACGGAAGTATTGCACTGAACAAAGATTGCAAAATAGTACAATGTAAAGGATATTTGCCAAATTTGAATAAAATAATGCTTTTTATTGGTCAAACGGGAAGATTTTCTCGCTACGCTCGAAAAACAATATCTTATTGAAACGCCTCATTCACCACTTCGTGGTCCCCCTTCCCCCACCGGGGAAGGCCTATCAGTTTGTGCGAACAAAGCGTTCTGCGCTGTATATTGGTAAATACCATTTATTTTTTATAAAAAGTATCCTTAAACATCGGAATTTTCGCAATTTTGAAGAAAATTGCAAAGATTTTCAGTGCGGGTCTGCCGAGGAAACGGCGAAGGATACTCATCAGGTGCGCGTCGGCGCCTGTGACGATCATTTTTCGTCCGCGTTTGAGGCGTCGGACGATCTTTTTTGCCGTTTTTTCTGCCGAAGGCGCAAATTTGTCGATCAAGTGTGAGCTCTCGTGCGAGGAAAACAGCTCGGTCGCTGTCATTCCGGGGCATACTGCGGCAACGAAAAGCGACTTGCCGTATTCAAGCGAAAGGCTTTCGGTGAAGGCGAGGAGCGCGGATTTGCTCGCGGAATACGCGGCGGTGCCGGGCAGAGTCGCCAACGCCGCCGAGCTTGCCACGTTCACTATCGCGCCTTTCTCGGATTCGAGCAAGAGGGGCAGAAAAAGCGTGCACATCTCGGCGTGCGAGTGGAAATTCAGCTCCATCACGCGGCGCAGCTCGTCCGCCTTTTCGGGCGTATAACAGGCAAATTCTGGCAAAACCCCCGCGTTATTGATAAGAATATCGGGCTTTATGCCGTTTTTTGTGACAAAATCAAAGACCCCGTTGCGGTCTTCCGCTTGCGTTACGTCGCAGACAAAGGGAATGAAGTTTTCTCCAAGCTCCTCGCGGATCGCGTCGAGCTTTTCTTTTCTGCGCGCAAGTCCGACGACGCGGCAGCCGTATTTTTGGCAAAGAAGCTTCGAAAGCTCAAGCCCGAGCCCCGAGGAAGCACCGCTGATGACGGCGGTTTTATTCATCGCCGACCTGATACTCGGTGATATCCTCTGCCGCAAGCTCGGCTGAGTTCAGTCTGCCGTGCGTGCGCTCAAAATACTGAATATTGCCCCGAAGCAGGAAAAGAAACTGATTGTTGATGCTTCTGCCTTCCTTTTTGCTGATGACTGCGAGCTTACGCATAAGGTCCTCGCTCATTCTGATCTCAATTTTACATTCTTTTTTCATTTTATACCTCATTCGATGCCGAGCTTGCCTGCGAGGATTGATGCGGCGGTCTCGGCGGCTTTGTTTCGCATTTCGGTCATTCTGTCGGCAAGAAGATCTGCGGCAGAAGTCGATTTATTGAGTCCGTTTGCAATGTGATCGCTGATGTCGCCCCAGCCGAAAAGGATTCCAAGGTCAAGCCTTGCGTTCTCGGCGATGATGTCAAACATCTGCGCCGAATCCTTCGCGCCTTTTTCGGTGATCTCCCCGCGCACGGTTGTTCTGTAATCGTTCGAGCAAGCGGCAAGCGCGGTGATGAGCGTGTTCAGTCGGCTTCCGCTGACAACCCCCGCAGGAGCGGCGAAGAGCGAAAGCGAATACTGGTCTATCGGCGTGGAGTACTTGAAAGTCGAGTAGATCTTCGGCAGCGGCAAATAGATCTCGCCCTCTGCGAGAGGGGAAAGCTTCTGCAGAGTGAAGATTGCGTCACCTTCGGTCGAGCTCGAGTAAAGCTTTACCGCCGCGTCGTATGCCGTGGCAAAAATCGTGCCCGAAGTGACCGCGCTGATCGGAATATCCTTGCCATTTTTGGTGAATATCTCGCCGCCCGCACCGCGGAAGAGGGTGACGGGTGAGGAATCGCCGACCGAAAGCGCGTTTTCGGCTTCGGCAATGTATGTAAGCATAAGCTCCACGGTGAATTCACCCGCCAAAGCCTTCTCTATCGGATCCGATGAGAGCGCCGCGCCGTTATATTTGAGCGCGTAGGTCGCGCTTATATCGGAAACAAGCGCATCCGAGGCGAAAAGGTAGATCCCGCCGCCAACGGTGAGGCTTGCGGTGATCGATCGGCGGGCGCCGATGCTTTCGGGCGTGATCCCGATTCCCGCGCCCGAAAGATTTTCGAGCAATCCGGAATTCAGAAGATCCGCGCCGATGAAGGGCTCGGTCAGCACGAGATCGTATCTGCTCTCGCCCGCAAGAACGAGGTTTTCGATCGAGCTTTCGAGGTTTTCCGCCTTCGAAAGCTCAATTTCGGCGGAATGCTCGTAAAGCAGAGCTTGCTCGCGCGCGTCGAGCAGAGGTTTGTATTTATCCTCCACAAGTGCTGAAAGGATCGCCTCGCCCTTTCCGTTCTGCATAATAATGCGGATCGTTTCTGTGGGCTTGGGCGCTTCGGTCTCGGGCACTTCGGTGGTTTCGGGGGGAGCGACAACCGAAATTACTTCTTGAGTCGTTTCCTCGGTGATAGCTGCGGTCGTCTCGGGGGCTGTTGTTGTGTTCTCGGTTTCCTCCGACTCTCCGCTCGAGCAAGCGGCAGAAGAGAGAAGCAAAAAAAGACAGAGCAACAGCGCTGTGAGGCGGCTGTGATTTTTCATTTTCTTATTCCTTGTCGTTGATAACTATTCTCGGCACTCTGCCCGAAACAAGACTCAGGCATTCGTGCACAATGGTATTGCAGTGGGTGGCAAAATCAAGGCAGGTGACGTGCTCGTCGCCGTAAAATACAACTGTGTCGCCCTCGGCGGCGTCGGTTGATCCAAGGTCGAGCATACACATATCCATGCAAACTCTGCCGATTATTCTGCCCGAGCCGCGGTAAGTGCCGTCGGGCGCGTAGATCGAGACCGTGTAACCCGCCGCGTGACGGAAAACGCCGTCGGCGTAGCCGATCCCGACGGTTGCGGAATTGATCTCTTTTTCTACCTTATAAGTACCGCCGTAGCCAAGCTCCTCGCCGGGGGTCAGACGGCTGATGCGCGCGATCTTGGCGCAAAGCTTGAAGGTGGGGCGCAGTCCGAGGTCGATTCCGGGTGCGGGGCCGAAGCCGAAAAGGGAAATTCCGATTCTCACGGCGTCGGCAAGATCCTTCGAGGGGCGCGTGAATGCGCCGGGGCTGTTGCAAAGATGAACGACCCTGGGGTCAACGCCCGCAAGGCGAATGCGGTCAACGGTGTCAAAAAATCTGATCGACTGGAGCGAGGTGCGCTTTTTGCCGTGCTCGTCAACCTCATCGGCGGAGGCAAAATGCGAAAAGATACCGTCGATTATGATGCCGGGCATCTTCGAGATCTGCGCCACCTTTGCGGCGGTGACGGTCTTTTGCTCCTCGTTGAAGGTTGCAAAGCCGAGGCGGTTCATTCCCGTGTCAAGTTTGATGTGCGCACGGACACCTACCCCCGCTTCGGTAGCAGCGCGGGAAAGCTTTTTGGCGTAATCGAAGGAGGGGATGGTCTGGATGAGATCGTTTTTGCCGACCTCGGCGATATGAGCGGGGTCGGTTGCACCGAGAATGAGGATGTCGGCTTTTTCTCCGAGCTCGTCGCAGATCATTTTGGTGCAAAGCGCCTCTTCAACGCTTGCAAGCGCGAATGCGCGACATCCCTCGGAGAGGAAGATTCGTGTGCATTCTCGGATACCGTGGCCGTATGCGTCACCCTTGATGACGGCAATGATGGCGCAATTCTTGCGCTTCTTTGCAATCTCGGCGGCAACGGTGCGGTAGTTATGTCTGATAGCCTCTGCGTCAACCTCAACCCAGGCGCGGGGCGCGTCGCTCAGCGGCAGATCGGCATAGGTTATATAAAAATTATGAGCCATAAATTTTCTCCGTTGTGATTTATTACTGTCACTCGACAATAATTCATATTATATTATATCATATTTATTCCACTTTTGCAATATATTTATAACGGAATAGTTGATGGGAGAGAAAAATTGTATATAAAGAGGAAATTGTTGGCAATAATCATTTTGACGCAGTTGATGCTCTCGGCACTTTCTTGCGCGCCGACGGAGGAGGGCGGATTTCTGCGGGTCCTCGACCTTCCCGCGGAGGCGGAGATCGAGGGCGTGCGCTACGGCGTGGAGTTTGGCGCGACCCTCACCCAAAGCGCGCGCGACGCGGAAGGAATGCGATCCTCAAGGCTCGAATTCACCGCGCCCGATGCGCTCGCGGGAATCTGCGTTGAGTATTCCTGCGGAGTATGGGGTGCCTCGCTTGGCGAGATCTCATTTTCGGGACTCGCCGCAGAAAAGCTCGGCGCGGCGATAGCGGCTTTCTTGCCCGATGGCGAGGTCGTCTCGGCAGAAAAAGTGACGGGCGAGGGTGGCGAAGCGCAAACGAGGATATGCCTGCAAAAAGGGACGTCGATCTATGAATACATCATTGACAGCAAAAGCGGATTGCCCGTGTCGGTCAGCGAAATGACCGCGGCGGGCGAAATAATTATGGAAATAAAAATATTGGAATACAAAACAAATTAAAAAGGAGAAAAGCTATGCACAAGCAATTTTTATCAACGGCGTTTGCATCAATTCTGGCACTTGCCATCATGACGGGCGTTGTCATGCCCGAGGCGAAAGGCGAAGTGCCTCCCGAAACCTCTTATGAGGTCACCGAAACGCCCGAAACCGAGCCGCCCGTACCCGAAACCGAAGCTCCCGAAACAGAAGCGATCACCGAGGCAGAAACAGAACCCGAAGAAACCGAGCCCGAAGAAGACGGCGTCCTGCTCGCGCCGACTCTGCCCGAGGGCGCAACTTCGCTTTCGCTCTACATAAACGGCAGAGCGATCGGCAAGGGATTTGCATTCCAGCACGAGGGGGCGATCTGGCTCCCCATCGAGGGCTTTTGCGCGCTGTTTTCAAGCGGGAATATCACAGGCGAGGCGGGGAAATGCTATATCGAGTCTGGCGACCGACTGATTCCCTGCTCAAAGAGCGATTCGGCAGTCACAGTGCGTGACTACGGCGTACTCTGCGCGCCCATTGAGGCGCTGATGTCGGCGGCGGGACTGCGCTCGACAGAGATCGTGGGGGATGAAATATGCATCTGGGGTGTGCCGACCTTCCCCGAAGCCGACGACGTGTATAGCTACGAGGACCTTTATTGGCTTTCGCGCATAATATCCGCCGAGGCGCGCGGCGAGCCCTTCATCGGTCAGCTTGCCGTGGGAACCGTGGTCATCAACCGCACGCACAGCGACTATTATCCCGACACGATCTATAAGGTAATCTTCGATAAGGTCGGCGGCACGCAGTTTACGCCCGCCTCGACCGGCAGCGTCTACCGCGAGCCCACCGAGTCGAGCGTCATCGCCGCAAAACTTTGCCTCGAGGGCTTTTCGCTCGACCCGAACATCCTGTTTTTCTTCAACAGCAGCATCGCCACCGGCAGCTGGATCACCGCCAACCGCGAATACACAATGACCGTCGGTCGGCACGATTTTTATTCGTAACCAAATAGCAAAAAAATCCTCATCCGCTGACGGATGAGGATTTTTATATAAAAATATTTTCGAGCAAAGCGAGAAAATTACCTTACTTCTTACTTTTTCACTATTACCTATTACCTCAATTTTACGCTTCCGCGATACCTTCGGTAACAATACGGTGTATCTCCTCGCGGCAGATGCCGAGGACGGTGGAAAGCTCGCCGTAAAGGCAGGTTTTTGCGGTATGTTCAAAATCGTTGTCAAGATCGGGCACGCGGCGGCGTGTGCGGCGGAAGAGCTCGCGGCGGGCGCGAACCGTTTTGATTATCTTGACGTATCCTTCGGGATCTCCGTCGCGGATGGTTTCGCGGTATGCTTCCTTGCGGTGCTTTTCAACGGCGACGGCAATCTTTTCAATACTGGAAATGCGCGCAAGCAAAGCCTCCGCCTCCTCCTTCGAGATAAGCGCACGCATAATGACTTGCGTATTGTCCACGGGAGTGTATATAACAAGACTTGTATTCTCGGCGATCGGCATAAGCTTATAAAAGCTCCTCGTATCGGAAGAATCAAAGGGCGAAGAGCATATTTCACTGACGCGGCACACGCCGTTAGTGCCGTAAAACAGCAGATCTCCTATGTTAAACATTTTCTACTCCTTTTGGAATTCAACGTTCATACATATATTATACACTAAAAATCTGATTTTGTCAAACAATTTATTCGCAAAAAATTGTAAATTCTGCAATCAATTCATATTTTTGAGCCTGTCGAGCGTGTTTTGAAGGATAATTTCGGCTGAAAGGCTGTCGATGATATTCTTTCGCTTGCCCCCGCGCGTGTCGGTTTCGTTGAAGTACAGACGAGGTTTTCCGATCACCGCAGATTAATTATTCATTATTCATCAGCGAAGCGGCTTCATTATTCATTATTCATTACAAAACTTGCGTGGGGCAAATGAATAATGAATGATGAATAATGAATAATGAATAATTAAGAGCGAATCAGCGCATATTTTTTAATCTGTCGAGCGTGTTTTGAAGGATGATCTCGGCAGATAGGCTGTCGATGATATTCTTCCGCTTGCCCCCGCGCGTGTCGGTCTCGTTGAGGTAGCGCGAGGCTGCAACGGTGGTGAGTCGCTCATCAGTCATTGCAACGGGGATCTCCGCACAGGCGGAAAGCCGGCGGCCAAAATCTCGGCAACGGTCTGCACGCGCGCCCTCGCTTCCGTCCATATTTCGGGGAAGACCGACAACTGCGGCGACCGCGCCCTTTTCCTTTGCTATCCGCGCGACCTCGGCGGCGGTCTTGTCGATCCCGCCAACCTTCACGTTTCCGATCCCCGAGGCGAGAAAACGCGAGGCGTCGGATATCGCAAGTCCCGTCCGCACTTCGCCGAAGTCAACGGCGATGATGCGTCCTTTGGTATTTTTCAATTCTTTGACGTCGGCAATCGCGACAGCATCGTATTCGGTCATTGTTGTTTTCCTTTAATATAATAGATTGGCAACAGCGATGCGCCGTCGGTGCGGGTTGCCCCGTCGCGGCGGAATTCGCTGGGTGTCACACCGCGGAATTTGACAAACGCGCGGTTGAAGGTTCGAAGTGTCGAGAAACCGACTGTCTCCGCGATCTCCGTGATCTGCATATCCTCGCGGCGAAGGAGTCGGCACGCGTGTGAGATGCGAAGAGAGTTGATGTAATCGTTGAATCGTATGCCAAGCTTGCCCGAGAAGAGGTGCGAGATGTAATACTTGCTCAAATGAAGCTCTGCTTCAAGCATTTCAAGCGAAAGCTCTTCGGCGAAGTGCTCGGAGCAAAAACCGACGATCTCGCGCACGGCTCTCGAGTCGCCGACTCGCGGATCGGAAAGGCTCATCATCGGGAGCAGCTTGCCGAAAAGGGCGAGAAGGCATCCGCGGATCACGGCATCGCTGTAGGTGTCGCCGCCCGTGTGGCGATGTCCCGTGAAGGTGAAGAGAGTCTTTGTCAGCGCGTTGATCTCGGAATCGAGCCCCGCGCCCTTGATAAGAGCCGAGCGCGGCACTTGATTTGTGAAGATCGGCAAAAATTCGGGCATCAGATCGGGTGAGACGATGAAAAGGCGGTATTTTTCCGGGCTTTTCGTCTCAAAGCTGTGAACTTGATTCGGAAAGGCGATAAAAATGTCGCCGGGCTCAATAAGGGTCTCTTCTGTGTCGGCAAAACCTTGCGTTTCACCCTCAAGGAGCTGAACGAATTCGATATGATAGTGCAGGTGGGGGCTGCATCTGAGCTTGGATTTGTAATTATTGTCGCCTCGGCAAAAGAAGTCGGAGGCACGGTTTTCGTAAACTGCGGACATATCTTACCCCCAATATTTTTTATCAAGACTGCGAAGGGTTATCGCCTCCGCGATGTGGTTTGCCTCTATCTTCTCGGATGCGGCAAGGTCTGCGATCGTGCGCGCCATTCGCATAACGCGGTCGTGGCCTCGCGCCGAAAGACCGAGTCTGTCGTAAGCCATTCGCATTACTTCAACTGCCTGATCGGTCGGGTTGCAGGTCTTGCGGATGCCCGAGGCATCAAGCTGAGCATTCGAGAAGATCCCCAGCCCCGAAAGCCCCTCCGCGGCAAGCCTTCTTTGCATAAATTCGCGCGCGGCGATGACTCGCTCGCGGATCTGTGCCGAGGTTTCGGTGCTTTCGCTTCGCGCCGAGATCTCGTCGTAGGAGAGGGAGGGAAGCTCGATCTGAATGTCGATTCGGTCAAGCAGAGGACCGCTGATCTTTGATATGTAACGCTGAACCTCTCCCTTACCGCAGGTGCATTTGCGGGTCGGATGACCGAAAAATCCGCAACGGCAGGGGTTCATCGCCGCCACAAGCATAAAGGTGCAAGGGTAAGTGACTCTTCCGAGCGCTCGGGTGATGGTCACGCGCCTGTCCTCAAGCGGCTGGCGGAGGTTATCGGTGATGGATTTCGGGAATTCGGGGAGCTCGTCAAGGAAGAGGACTCCGTTGTGCGCCAGCGAGATCTCGCCGGGCTTCGGATTTGCGCCGCCGCCGACGAGAGATACCGCCGACATCGTGTGGTGGGGCGAGCGGAAGGGCCGCGCGGTCAGAAGAGACGAGCCCTCGGGCAGAGTGCCCGCAACCGAGTGGATCTTTGTCGTTTCGATAGCCTCGTCAAAGGTGAGCGGAGGCAAAATGGTCGGCAGACGCTTTGCAAGCATCGATTTTCCCGTGCCGGGAGGGCCGATGAGGAGAATATTGTGCCCTCCCGCGGCGGCGATCTCCATCGCGCGCTTTGCGGCAAGCTGACCCTTGACGTCGGAAAAGTCGATCCCGCCCGCATAGGCATCTTCAAAGGAATGGGCATCGGGCGTGACGGGGGTCATCGCCTTTTTGCCGTTGAGGTGATCGACGATGTCGCGGATGTGGCGAACGGCGTAGACTGTAATACCCTCGACAGCCGCCGCCTCGCGTGCGTTCTCGGCGGGAGCGTAAAATTCGCGGAAACCGTCGCGTTTCGCGTCAGCGCACATCGAAAGCACACCGCGAACGGGGCGCACCTCGCCCGTCAGAGAAAGCTCGCCCGTGAAACAGCGTCCCTCAAAGGTAACGCCCTGCATAACGGTGCCGCCGCAACGAAGAATGCCGAGGATAAGGGGCACATCAAAAGCCGAGCCCTCCTTGCGGCGGTCTGCGGGGGCAAGATTTATCGTGAACGAGGCGTCGGGCCAGGAGTAGCCGCTGTTGAAGCAGGCGGACTTGATGCGGTCCTTCGCCTCACGAACAGCCGTGTCGGGCAGTCCGACAAGCTGAAAAGACGGCTCGAGCGTGGGAAAACTGTCAACTTCTATCGTAACGCGAAAGCTTTCAATGCCCGAAAGCGCCGCGCTGTAAACTTTTGAGATCATTTTGATACCTCAATTACTTTTTCTTTCTGAAAACGAGAAGCTTTGAGAGGATATAGTTGAGCACGGTGACGAGAACGACCGAAATGCCCGTTGCGATGAGGTCGGCATCAAATGTGAGAATGATTTTGAAGGGTTTGTAGCCGAGGAGGGTGAGGAGCGGGGGCACTCCAACGCCAAGACCGAGCTCGACAAAGTAGGTGAAAACGCGTGAGAGGGTAAATTCGCCAAACTGGACGAGAACGGCGCGCTTGCCGCTGACCTTGTCCTGAAATACCCAAGCTTTGTTGGTGAAAAAGGCGAAGATAACGCCCGCAACCCAGCCGATAGAAACGGCAACCGTGCGAAGAACTGCCGCTTTACCGCCCTCAGCGGAAAGATCGATGCCGAGAATGGGCGAAAAACCGTAGATGATTCCAAGTCTGATGCCATAAGCAACGGCGGTGGTCATCAGTCCGACGATGATGTAAACGATTATCTCGCGGTATTTTTTGAAAAGTTCTTTCATTTTAATATAATTCCTTATTTTTTCGCCGCCTCAACGAAGGCGCGGAAGATCTTTTTTGCGGGTACGTCGTACTTGAAGAGATATTCGGGGTGCCACTGAACGGCAAGGAAGAAGCGGTCGGTCTTGATTGCGGGCTCGATGGCTTCAACGGTGCCGTCATCGGCAACTGCACAGGCAATAAATCCGGGCGCGACCGCCTTTACCGCCTGATGGTGGAAGGAATTGGTCTTTATCTCGTCCTCACCGACGATCGAATGCAGAAAACTGCCCTCCAGAACCTTCGCCGTGCGGAGATTGACTGCGCCCTTTTCCTCCTGACGGTGGCCGTCAATGTGCTGATAAAGGCTTCCGCCGAATGCGACGTTGAGAAGCTGCGCGCCGCGGCAGATGCCGAGGATGGGCTTGTCGGTCTTTTTCAAAAGCTCCGCAAGCGCAAGCTCGAAATCGTCGCGCAGGGGAGTTGTCTCTACGTTATCAAAGGCGATCTCCTCGCCGTAGTGCTTGGGGTCAACGTCGTCGCCGCCCGCAAAAAGCACTCCGTCGCAAAACGCGAGGAACTTTTCGGCGTCTTCGGCTCCGCCGTTATGCGGCATAAACACGGGAATTCCTCCCGCGCCGAGAACGGCGTCAAAGTAGTTTCGCCTCATTCTTATAAATGTATCCGACATCGAAGAGGTTATTCCGATTATCGGTTTGTTTTCTCTGTTCATAGTATTACTCCAAAACGATTTTTGTAATTTCGGTCGGGTTGTTCACGCGCGGGATGATGTGCCTGTCGGTCGAAAGGCCCGCGGACACGATGAGCGTGGATGAGCCAAGCTCGAATGAACCAAGCGCGTATTTCGGGAAAAATCCCGAATTTGCCCCGTAAACCGGCCCCCAGAAGGGAAGAATGACGTGTCCGCCGTGCAAATGACCCGAAAGGACGAGCTCGGGCTCATATCCCGCGGGATAAATTGCGTCGGTAAAGGATGCTGGACGGTGTTCAAGCAGAATGCGGAAGGCGTCGCTCGCGCAGAAGTCCGAAAGGAAACCTTCGACCGAGTCGGCACTCGGCTTTGCAGTCGCTGCGGAATTGGGCGTGTAAAGCCCGCCAAGACGCAGGGAGTTTCCGCGTATCTCAAGGTCAACGTAGTCGCGTTCGAGCAGGATCGCGCCCTCGTTTGTGATGCGCTTGACGGCGTCGCTCTCGTGAAGCCCGATGCGCTCAAGCTCGTGGTTGCCGAGCGAGTAATAAACCGGCGCAATTTTGCAAAGCTCCTTGACCACCGCCGCCGTGACGAGAATATCCTCGCCCGTTTCGTGGTGATGGTTTATCATATCGCCGCAAAGAAGTATGAGATCGGGCGCGATCTCGCTGACTTGCCCGATCAGTGTCGGATGCTCGCAACCGTGCAGATCGGAGAGCATAACGATCGTCACCGGCGAGGAAATTTTGTCGCTTTCGATCACGTATTCCCTGACTACGGGCGGGTCGGTATTGATTCTGACCCCGATGACGAGCCACCCCTCTAACAGCATGAAAAGCAGGAGCATCAAACACCCAAAGCTCTTGCCGACGCGGGTGAAAAAAGAAGAGATTGATTTCATTTGATAATTTTACAAAAAACTATTTATAGAGGGAAATCTAGGTTTATCTAAACATTGCGTGATGAATTAATCATTCTTCAAGACACTTTGTTAAAAACTCTTGGGCTGACTCATAATCAATTTCACAGTCAAACTCTTCAATTATATTTTCAAGAGATCTTCCATCATACTGTGTGACGCCTCTTGAGTTTCGACCTGCCCAATGTCCGATAATACGTGTACCGGATAATAATTGTCTGTTATACATAGAACAAAGGCGGGTTTTAATGTTTTTGTGTTTATCAATCGCAACAATATATACAAGATAGACACTGTCTTTTTCTGTAAGAAATGAAAGCAGTTTATCAATATTGTACCCTTTGGGATTGCTGGATAGAAAGAGTATTTTTGTTTTGATATCGGTTTTTGTGAGATAACAGTCAAATTCACGCTCGTAATCGCCCAAATCGTCAGCAGTGAAAAACTCAGGAAGAGGCGCTCTTTCGCGCAAGCAATTTAATAAAACTGATTTTAGATTATCTTCTGCAGTAATTAAATACTCAATAATCCTTCCTCGAATATTTACATTATCAATGAAAGCGGCAATTGCAATTTCGTCTTTGACGGCTTGAACTCGATTACATAAGTCTGTATTCAAAATTTCGTATTCATTTGAAGAGAGAAATGAGATAGCACGACGAACAGAATCTCTTATATAATTGATTTGATTGCTTGTGGGGCAAAATTTTTTGCCTGTAGGAACAATACTGTTCGTTGCTTCAACCAAACGCTCAAGGTTTTCTTCAAAAGTATAGTTTTCATGCGAAGAAAAAAGGAAATCAAAATTCTGAGGAATATTAGCAATCCCTTCAAAATCTTTCATTATATCACTTCCGTTAAAGCTCCCTTTAATGTTGTCGCATCTTAATTCTTTGGAAGAGTGACTGATTTTCTTCAAAAAAGTTGTGTTTGCAAGCAACAGATGATTCTTTTGTGGAGTTACAAGACAAACGATAAATGGAATATCATCATATTTATGTAGTGTTGAAAGCGATAACACCGTATTGCCAAAATTAACTGTGGGTGAACTGCAGAATCTTATTGCAAACCACTTTCCGTAAAAAACGCTGCGCTCCTTAATAAGTCCGAATTCTTGCTGAACTAAATCTCCTAAGTTTTTCTTGTCCGCGATCCCATCATTTGAGGAAATATATTCAATTAATTGATCAATAATTGCGGAATTATACATGCTCAATTCTCCTCTGAATCAAAAATGGTGCCTTGTATGATAGACTGAGGTGCATCAGCTTTAACTTTGTGCTTTCTTTTTGTATTGGATGAAGAAAAAGATGATTGAGCGGCGTGTTGTTCCGATAAAGAATTTCGTTCCCAGAAGACACCGTCAGTGTATCCTTGTATTTCGGGATTGTTAGTAGCTATCTCAAGTCGCTGCTCAGCCCATACACAATACTGCGGTTCTATTTCAATACCTATATATTTTCGGCTTAATTTTTTAGCAACAACGCTTGTTGTTCCTGAACCTAAGAAAGGATCAAAAACAACGTCTCCTGGCATAGAACTTGCCAAAATGATCTTTGCAATCAACTTCTCGGATTTTTGCGTAGGATGTGCGGTGTTTTCCGCCATCGACCAGAAAGGAATTGTAATGTCATCCCAAAAATTTGATGGACAAGTGTCCCGATAATTTCCGTTTTCGGTTTCTGACCAATCCTTGGGCTTTCCGTCTACTCTATATGGAGCAACTACTTTTCTTCTGATTCGAACAGAATCAAGATTGAATGTATATTCATCGCTGTTGGTGGCAAACCAAATATCTTCTAATCCATTTTTCCAATTTGCCTTTGCGCCACGTCCTTTTTCACGTTGCCAAGTGATTCTGTTTCTGATATGGAAAAAGTCATTCAAAACGTTTCCGATAATAAGGCTTGTTTCCCAATCGCAGCAAACATAAATTGCCCCGTTCTTTTTTAACAAAGGCTTGACAGCATTTAGCCACTCGCGAGTATATGCTTCATAATCAATACTTTTCTTCTTTGAAAAGGTTGTTTGACCAAAAGTTTTGGTCAGATTGTAAGGAGGATCTGCAATGATCAGATCAACGCTTTCTGCAGGAAGAAGTGAACAAACTTCAAACATATTACCAAAAATGGTTTTATTAACTATGTCGTCCAAATTATCACAAGTTTCTGTAGGTGAAACACAGCGGTCAAGGAAAATCTGTCCTTCACTTAACGATGTATCAATAGTCTTGTTTCTTCCGGCTTTCTGGATAGCCATTTTACTTAACCTCTCTAATAAATTCTATGAAATAATAACATATTTAATATGATGACTGAAGGAATGGATAAGATTTTGATACAAGAACCGCCTTTTCCCGTTCACACATCTCCCATATAAAGCTTCTTCGGCTTCGGATACCCCTCGGGGTTCTTCAGATACACGTTGAATTCGCGCCAGATGGTGTCCGCCGCCTCCTCGGGGGAGATGTTCGAGGTGCAAAGAATGAGGTCGTAGTTGTTCAGGTCATGGTTATCAACGCCGTAAAATTCCTTGTAGCGAAGGCTTTCCGACTGCATACGCGCAAGGATCTTCGCCTCTGCGTCTGCGGCGTCCTTGTATTCCTCAACGTTTCCGCGGCTCGAGTCGCCCATGATTCGCTTGACCGAGACCTCGATCGGCACGTAAAGGTAGACCTTGAAGGAATTTTCGGCAAAATGCCAAGCCATGCGCGAGTCGAAAAGGATCTTGTCGTCACGGCGCTCGCGGGAGACCTCGGTGGTCTTGTTGTCGATCATGTAGTCGGCGGAGCGGTCATTTTCGCACATCTGATTGAATTCAAGCGCGCTCATTCCGCGCTCTTCTGCAAGCGCGCGCATAATTGCGCCGGTATAGTAATGCTCAAAGCCGTATTTGGGGCAAAAGATCTTGGCAAGCGTGCTTTTTCCGCTTCCAAGTCTGCCTGCAAGTGAAATATGCATTGTTAATCTCCTATGTAATGTTTTAGGTTCTTGCAAGTTTACGCAGATATTCCGCGCGAGCTTCGTCTGCGATCTGCGAGCGACGTACCTTGCGAGATGAGGTCGCATTGAACTCCTCGCGGCGGGTCACAAAGAAGTGGATCTTCTTGTAAGGATCGCTCAGGCGGTTGACCTCGTCGATCGCGCGGTTGAATTCGGCGTCAACCTGTCCGCGCGAGAAATGCTTGCCGTAGATTGTCTCGAATTCGGAAATCTCGGGGCGAAGAACGGCAACGATGTCGTAATCCTCGCGCGCCTCGTTGATATAGCCGACAACAACAGCCTCGCTTATGAAGGGATTGCGGCAAAGAAGCTCCTCGAGCTCCTCGGGGAAGATGTTTTTGCCCGAGGCGGTGACGAAAACATTCTTTTTCTTGCCCGAAATGTAAAGGAATCCGTCGCGGTCAAGGCGGCCAAGGTCACCCGTGTAAAGCCAACCGTCGCGCACGGCGGGGTTTGCGCCCTCGCCGAGAATTCCCGCGTGGATATTTTCGCCCTTGTATCTGATCTCGCCGATGCCGTCGCCGCCGATGTCGTAAACGTCAAGCACGCCGTCCGGTACGCAGATGCCGACAGAGGTGTCGTTGTAGGCAAAGTCGGAGCAGATCGAAATGAGGGGCAGATTTTCGCTCAGACCGTAGCTCTGCGCGGTGCGGAAGCCGAGCTCACGCAGTCCGCGAATGATCTCGGGATCGGCGATCGTACCGCCCGAAACGAAAAGACGGAGTCTGCCGCCAAGAGAGTCGTGGATCTCGCTGAAAACGCGCTTTTTGAGCGAAATGCTCGAGCCCGTCAGCTTGATAGCCGCGCGCACACGCTTTTCGCTGCCCTTTTTGTGAATGTTGTTCTTGATCTTGCGGTAGATCGTTTCAAGCAGATAGGGTACGCAGACCATAACAGTCGGCCTGACCTCTTGAATATTTCTCGAAATATAGCGAAGTCCCTCGCAAAAGGCAACGCAAGCGCCCGAGATGAGGGGGTAAAGGAATCCGCAGGTCATCTCGTAAACGTGGTGCATCGGAAGAACCGAAAGAAATACGTCCTCGGGGAAGCAGATAAGGGTCTTTGTCAGCTCACTCAGGTCAAAGCAGATGTTCTTCTGCGAAAGCATAACGCCCTTCGCCTCGCCCGACTGATTCTTGCCCCAGCTGATAACGGCAAGGTCGCCCTCGTCGATCGAAAGGCGCAGGTAGTCGGTGTTGCCGCAGGCAAGCTTCGCCGTGCCCTCCTCGATAAGCGCCTCAAGGCTGTTGAAGGAGAACTTTTTGATGTCGATGGGGGCAACGTTTTCCTCAAGCCTCGGCGAATAGAATATTGCCGCGGCGTCGGTCTTCTCCGCAATCTTTGCAAGCTCGGCGGAGTCGATGTCCTTATCAACGGTGACGGCTACCGAAAGGCCGCAAGTCGCCGCAAGAAACACGGTCGCCCATTCAAGGCAGCTTTCGCCGTAAATGATGACCTTTTTGCCGTAAAATCCGCGCTCAAGCAGCTCGGTTCCAAGCCCTTCAACCTTGTAAAGGAGCTCGGCGTAGCTGATCTCGCGGTAGGATCCCGCAAATTTCTGCATGATCGCGGTCCGCGCGCTGTAACGTCGAGCCGACGCGCGAATTGCGGCGCGGATGGTTTCTATTCTTTTTCCGTCGTGATATTTGATCGGTAATTTCATTTTGAAGTCCTCACGAAAGTGATTTTGCAAGAGAGAGCGCGATCTTCGCCGCACGGTCGGCGGAAAGCTTCTGGAAGGTGGGGAAGTCCATTTCAGCCTCGCCGTCCGCCGAATCCGACATCGAGCGGAGGACGGAGAATTTCACCGAGTAAAGGCGGCAGACCTGCGCGATCGCCGCGCCCTCCATCTCGCAACAAAGTGCCTCGGGGAAGGCGGAAAGAATGTCCTCGCGTGCCTCATTGCTCGAAACGAACTTGTCGCCCGTCGCAACCGTGCCGCGTTTTACGGCAAATTCACCGCCCGAAACCTCGCGCGCTGCCTCCTCGAGCATTGCGGAAAGCTCCTCGTCGGCGGGCATAATGATCTCTGAGGTCGAATCGGGATAGAAGATCGATCCGCGTTTGTCGCCGAGCGCGCCGTATTCAAGGTCGTATTCAACGCAGGAATCGGCAATGATGACGTCGCCGACGGTGATACTGCGGCCGAGCGCACCCGCAACGCCTGTGTTGAGGATGTATTCGGGCGAGAATTCAAGGATCATCGCGGCGGTACAAGCGGCGGCGTTGACCTTGCCGACGCCCGCGCGGGCGATGACGGTGGGCGTGCCCGAAAGAGTTCCCGTGAAATATGTGTGCTTGCCGATCTTGCGGCTTTCTTTGTTTTCAAGGAGCGAGCAGAGAAGCTCAACCTCGCTCTCCATCGCTCCGATAATTCCAAGTTTAGTTTTCATAATTATATACCCGATCTTCCGCCCTCGTATTCAAAAGTGGGAAGAGTGCCCGCGCGGCGGAATTCGTCAAGCACTGCAAGATATTTTCTCGCCTCGTCCTTTGCCGCCTTCAGCGAAAGCGCGCGGAAGTTGCCGCATTCGCGTCGTGCGGCTCCGGGCATTTTGCCGTCGTGTGCAAGGATATTGTCGAGAGCGGTGCAAAGAGCTGCGAAGTTTTCGGCATTCTTCTCGGTTCCGCCCGACATAAGCAGGTAAAAACCGGTCCTGCAACCCATGGGACCGACGTAAATGACGCGGTCGCCCGCCTCACCCGAGCGCATATAGGTCGCAAGAAGGTGCTCAAGCGAGTGCGCGGCGAGGGGAGTGATGTAGTCGCCCGCGTTGGGGCGGCGCATACGAAGGTCGTAAGTAACAACGTCGCCGTCAATGCGGCTGACGTAAATACCGCGCTCGAGGCGGTCGTGGTCAACGGTGAAAGAGGAAATTTTCTTCATCAGTAGCGTACCTTTGTGACAACGGTGTGCGCAGAGTTGTAGTTGCGGCAGAGCTTGAGCATCTTTTCGGTCGCCTCGAAATAGAATACGCAGCGCTTTCCCTCGGGGGTCTCAAAAGCGGCGTAGTATTTGTCGGGGGAATCGACGGTGGAGATAGCCGAATATGTAACTTCGGGATCATATATCTCAAGTCGCTCGATCCATTCGCGCTCGGTTGCAGGCGCGATCTGCAGGCATTCCTTGATGGTGAAATTCAGCATTTCCTTGCGCGAACGCTTGCCGTGAATTACGGAGAAAGTGACTTTTCCCGAGGTGACGGAATATTCGTATTCGGGCTTGGTGTATTTCCAAGTGAAGTAAACGAGCATCCATTCGGTAACGGCAACCAGCGCAAAAAGCGTGAATAGCTGTGTGATGAAAACAATTGCAAGAAAGATGAGGGGATAGAGGATATAAAGCGCCAAAAAGGCGATCTTCATAAGACGGAATTTGCCCTCGGCCTTCTGCTCGACGGTGTATTCGTAGGTGGAAGTGAAATCATTGTTCATAGGGTATACCTCCGCTATTATATAGATAATTAATTATACTATATATTTTAATAAAAATCAATAGGGAACGGACAAAAAATGAAAAAACACCCCGAAAACTTACGCTTTCGGGGTGTTTTTTGGACAAATATTGTTACTGTCTGGCGGCAATGAACATATCAATATCTTCAACAATATAATCTCTGCCGGTGGTGTGAAGCACGCCGTAGCAGGCTTCGAGATAATCAAGGATGCCGAATTTTTTGAACAAAGCCATAGCTTCTCTGCCCGTCAAATTTTTGGCTGACCGATATGCCTCAAAGCAAAATACTTTGAATTCAAGTGTTTTACTCATGATTTATACCTCGGGAAAAACAAGATGACCGGCACGCTCGTCTTCAAAAAGCTCGGCGAGCATTGTGGAGCTGTATTGCCAAACCTTGCTTTCTTCTTTTTCAAGGAAAGAGTACAGCTTGGATTCGGTAAATCTCTCCATCGTTTCGTTTTCAGTCCAACCGGTATTTTCCATTATCTTTGCGATAGTATTCGCCGTAATGCTGTAAAGCAGCGTTTCAAAACTGCGCTCATTCATAGCGTGATACCTCCGTTTCGATATATTTGAGAAAATCGAGCGATCTTTCGGTGTGAAAGAGGATCTGGTCGCAAAGCTTTTCGGTTTTAAGATTTTTAAGAGCGGTTTCTTTATCAATATCACCGTTTTCATATTCGACAACAACACGGTATACTTTGTCATCCGCAACGGGACCGATTGCTATATCATAATCGTCAGCGCACCGCATTTGCCTGTTGGCACAAATAAAATCAAGCCATTCTTCATCGGCAACCTGAAATACAAGAATTTTCAGACTGCTTTGGGCTGCTTCGAGATCAAAATCATAAATATTGATGCTTTTTTCTTTTCTTGCGTTTCTGTAAGCGACTTTGACTGCCCAAGCCTCTGCCTGAACTTTGTTGGTGGTAACGTAAAATCCGCCGCCAAAATCGAGAGGGCGTTTAGCACTAATAATTACAGGGCGATCAACAATCGTGTCGCTTCCGTGATATACTATCATAATTCCACTCCCCTGCACAAATATTCATAATAATAATATCATATTTTTTT
>JAZSOQ010000021.1:0-6319 GCA_045537015.1 Eubacteriales bacterium | reverse complement strand
ATGAAATGGACATCACTTAACGACCTTCGCGAAAAGTACCTTGCTTTCTTTGAATCCAAGGGTCACCTTCGCCTTCCCTCATTCCCTTTGATACCGCACAACGACAAGTCGCTGCTTCTCATCAACTCGGGAATGGCTCCTATGAAAAAATACTTCACGGGTGAGGAGATCCCTCCTCGCACACGTGTTACCACCTGCCAGAAGTGCATCCGTACTCCCGACCTTGAGCGCGTCGGTCACACCGCCCGCCACGGCACCTTCTTTGAGATGCTTGGTAACTTCTCCTTCGGTGACTACTTCAAGGAGCAGGCTATCGAGTGGGCTTGGGAATTCCTTACCGTAACTCTCGAGATCCCCTCCGAGCTTCTCTGGCCCTCTATCTACGAGCAGGACGACGAGGCATTCCACATCTGGCGCGACAAGATCGGCGTTGACCCCGCACACATCGTGCGCCTGGGCAAAGCTGACAACTTCTGGGAGCATGGCACCGGCCCCTGCGGTCCCTGCTCCGAGATCTACTTCGACCGCGGCGAAAAATACGGCTGCGGCTCGCCCGATTGCAAGCCGGGCTGCGACTGCGACCGCTATATGGAGATCTGGAACAACGTATTCTCCCAGTTCAACAACGACGGCCACGGCAACTACACCGAGCTCGCACAGAAGAACATCGACACCGGTATGGGTCTTGAGCGTCTCGCTTGCGTAATGCAGGGCGTTGACAATATGTTCGAGGTCGACACCATTCAGAAGGTTATCGGTAAGGTCTGCGAGATCTCCGGCAAGAAGTACGGCGACGACAAGATGAACGACATCTCCATCCGTGTTATCACCGACCACGTCCGCAGCGCAATGTTTATGATCTCCGATACCGTTATCCCCTCCAATGAGGGACGCGGCTACGTTCTCCGCCGAATCATCCGCCGCGCTTGCCGTCACGGTAAGCTCCTCGGAATCGATCATCCCTTCCTTGTTGACGTAGTTGAAGTCGCCATCGGCGAAAGCTGCGGCGCATATCCCGAGCTTTCCGCAAAAGCCGACTACATCAAGAGAGTTCTCTCGATCGAGGAGGAACGCTTCGACGCCACCATTGATGCGGGTCTTTCCATCCTTTCGGGCCTTATCGAGACCGCAAAGGAACAGAATGCTGACACTATCTCGGGTGATGACGTATTCAAGCTTTACGATACCTTCGGATTCCCGATCGACCTCACTCGCGAGATCGCAGAGGAGGCGGGAATTTCTATCGACAACGATCGCTTCACCGCTCTTATGCAGGAGCAGAGAGCGAGAGCAAGAGCCGCGCGCGGCAACATCGGCGGCTGGTCGGATTCCTCCAAGGATCTGCTTGCCGATCTCCCCAAGACCGAATTTGTTGGCTACGGCAACTACGATGCAGAGGCTAAGGTCATCGCTCTGATCGTCGATGATATGCCCGTTGACGAGGTCTCCGAGGGCGAAGTCACCGTGATCCTGGACAAGACCCCCTGCTATGGCGAGGGCGGCGGTCAGATCGGTGATATGGGCGCCATCTCCGATGGTACCACTTTCGGCACTTATGCCAGAATCAATGACACACAAAAGTCCGACGGTGTCTACATTCATATGGCAAAGATTCATAACGGTACCCTCAAGGTAGGCGACAGCGTCAGAGTTATCGTGGACGTTGCCCACCGTCAGGACATTATGCGCAACCACTCCGCGGCTCACCTTCTCCAGGCGGCTCTCCGCACGGTTCTCGGCGATCACGTTGAGCAGGCGGGCTCCTACGTCAGCGACAAGATCTGCCGCTTCGACTTCTCCCACTTCCAGGCTCTCACTGCCAAGGAGATAGCAGATGTCGAGGCGCACGTCAATCAGCAGATCGGTTTTGCTTCTCCCATTATAACCAAGGAGACAGACATCGAGACCGCAAAGAAGGAAGGCGCTATGGCTCTCTTCGGCGAAAAGTACGGCAAAACGGTTCGTATGGTCAAGATGGGCGACTTCTCCACCGAGCTTTGCGGCGGTACTCACTGTGCAAACACCAGCGAGGTCGGTCTCTTTAAGATCATTTCCGAGTCCTCGGTTGCCGCAGGCGTAAGACGTATTGAGGCTATTACCGGACTTAACGTTCTTGACCTTATCAACCAGAAGGACGCTCTTATTAACGAGACAGCCCGTGAGCTTAAGGTTCAGAACTCCGCAGACATTGCAAAGAAGGCTGCCGCTACCGTTGCAGAGCTTGCAGCTGCAAAGCGTGAGATCGAGTCGCTCAACTCCAAGCTCGCAGCTACCAAGCTTGATTCGCTCCTTTCGGGCGCAAAGGCTGTCGGAAGCGTAAACCTCTGCACCGCTCGTTTCGACGGCATGGCTATCGAGGTTGCACGTTCCCTTGCTGACGAGATCAAGGCAAGCCGCTCCGACGTTGTTGCAGTTCTTGCTGTCGCAACCGACGGTAAGCTCAACTTCATCACCGTTTGCGGCGCCGATGCCGTCAAGGCAGGCGCGCACGCAGGCAAGATCGTTTCCGCGGTTGCCGCTGTCACCGGCGGTAAGGGCGGCGGACGTTCCGACAACGCTATGGCGGGCGGACGCGACGCTGCTCTCATCGCAGACGCTCTCGCAGTAGCAGAATCCACCCTCGCAGGTATGCTGAAGTAATATATACCCAAACATCCTCTCCGAATCCGGGGAGGATGTTTTTAATATAAAAAGAACACCGCACCCGCGCAAAGCGCGGATGCGGTGTTCTTGCATATTGGGATAAACGCGGAAATTAATCTGCGGTAAGTCCCGAACGCTCAATACCCTGTACCAGGAAGTTCTGGCAGAAGAGGTACATGATAACCAGCGGAAGGATGATGAGCAAACCGCAGGTGTTTCTGATTGCCGAGTAGTAGAGATTCTGACCGGGATAGTCCGTCTCAAGCGACGAGGGAATGTCTACAACGTCGGGCATAAGCACCGTCTTATTGGTCGTGAAGAAGAGCGTGGTGTAGAAGTCATCGGTCCACTGCCAAGAGAAGGCAAAAAGGAATACGGTGATCATCATCGGCACCGACAGAGGCAGAATGATCTGCAGGAAGGTACGGCCTGTACCCGAACCGTCGATGTATGCCGACTCTTCAAGCTCGTTCGGAACGCCCATGAAGAACTGACGAAGCATGAATACGTAAAGACCGTTCTTAAATCCAAGTCCGGTGAGGGAGAGGATGATGAGAGGCCAATACGAGTTGTTAAGGTTAAACGCGCCATCCTCAACTACAGCCTGAAGGAACTTCGACGTAGGCTCAGCTCCGAAGATATTGATATTCGCAAGAATATCGTTGAGGAATCCGATCTCGCCGACCGTTGCATTACCCGAGAGGAACTTGATGATTCCGAAGATATCGAAATAACGGAAGTTCATAAACATCGAGTACTGAATTGTCTGGTGAGGAACGACCATCGTGAAGATAACTGCCATGAACACGAGGCTTGCGCCCTTGAACTTGAACTTTGCAAGTCCGTATGCTACAAGACAGCAGATGAAGGTCTGGATAAGCGCGGTGGATCCGGCAAGGAGAAGTGTATTTCCGAATGCCGAGAAGTATTCATTCTCAAGTAGAATGAACTTATACATGTCGATCGAGAATTCCTTGGGGATAAGCATGACTGTTACGTCAACGAAGTCATTTCTACCCATGAAGGAACCTGCGATCTGCGTAAAGAAGGGGTAAAGTACGATGTAGGAAATACCGAGAAGCAGGACGAAGCGGACGATATACCAAATCACACCGCCGACGAAAGCCATATTGATGAACTTCGCCTTGAGTCTTTCCTTAAGCGGGGTACGCTCAAATTCAACTCTGATCTTATTCTTTGTCTCCTTAGTGATCTGAGGAGCACCTGTCTGTTGTGCGTTCATTGAAATATCCTCCTTTCCTTAGTCTTTCTTCTGATAGAATACGAACGCAGAAGCGATACCTGCTACCGCAGCTACGATGAGAATTACGATCAGGAAGTACATCCAGGACATCGCAGAGGAAATTTCCTTACCGCCGCTTGCCTGAGTATAAACCCTATCGATAAACACCATTACCGTATTTTGGTCTGTGGTGAACGAGTCGATAATCGTGTAAACCGCGTTAACCAGGATCATCGGGCTTATCATCGGGAAGGTGATCTTCCAGAAGGTTTCCCAACCGGTTGCACCGTCGATCGAGCAAGACTCATAGATCGCGGGAGAGATCGACTGAAGACCTGCAAGGAAGATAAGCATCTGTACGCCGGAACGGTTTACGATGTCATAAATGTTGTTGATCATTGTAGCAACGTATTCAACAAGCTCTGTACCAACCTTCATGCCGGAAAAGAGTGCCTGAATATCGATCGCGGAAACGATCTCTGCTGCGGTACTTGTTTCGGTACCCTGCTCAATACCTTCTTCACCCATATCGTCCATGATGTTCTGCGATGCGATGGACTCCATAAGACCCGTGGAAATGATAACGGGAACGAAGAGGATCGCACGGAATGCTGCACGGCCTGCCATCTTCTGGTTAAGAAGAACAGCCATGAAGAGCGAGAACAGGATGATCGCGGGAATGTCGAACGCCAGCTCCTGAATACCTGTTACCAGGGTCTTAACGAAGTCGGGGTTGACGAAGAGAGCTTCCATATAGTTCGTAAAGCCTACGAACTCGGAGATCTGTCCCTCACCGGGAACGATCTGTACTCGGCAGAAGCTGAATACGATCGAATCCCAGATCATAGGAAGGTAGATGGCGATAAAGCCAAAGAGGAAAGGCAATACAAAGAAATAACCTGAGCGAGCCTTACGTCTGTCAAGCGATGCGCTGCTGCGGCGCTTTTTGGGAGCCTTGGTCTTCTGCTCGCTGACAACGTTATTAAGTTTCATTTCGTTTGTCATTTTCTTCGCCTCCTTTAGTTAATTTTTGCAAATGTGAAGCTTTCGGGCTCCTGGCCGGTAACGACCTTGATGCCACCGTAAGTTTCAAGAGTGTAGGTTACGCCGTTAAACTCAACGGTAACTGCGTAATCGTTGTAGTTGAGAAGGAAGAATGTTCCGCCCTCATATTCAAGGTAAACGATGTTTCCGCTGTCGTCTGTGTACTTGGTGTACTCATACTCGGGAATCTCTTCCTCTGTCTCTTCAGTTTCCTCTTCAACAACCTCGGGCTCGTGGAGAACGAGAGAACCGTCAGCCTTAACCTCAACGCGGAGTGCGGTGAGCTTGAGATCTGTGCTGGTGTTGGGGATAACTGCCTTTGCAAGCTCAAGAGTTTCAATGAACTTAGCAAATGTGAGGTCAACTATTGCGTTTCCTTCTGTGGTGTTCTTAACGGTCTCGTTATAAACGTTCTCGAGAGCACCGAGGAACTGTGCAGAGTAGACGCCCTTGAATTCTGCGGAGTTGTAATAATCCTTCGCAATAGCGGAATTCTTGAGTGCCTTGTTGAGGGTATCAACCTGAGTGGTGAACGACTTGAAGAGGGTGTTAACACTGGTGATCTGGCTCTTTACATAACCGAATGCGGTGTTGTAATTCTTGAGAGCTGCCTGATACTCGGTAAGGATGTTGGGGTTGGATGCCATTGCGGCATTATATGCCTCAAGTACCTTAGTGTAGCTGTCTACTCCCTCGAATGCCTTTGCTGCTGCAAGATTTGCTGCTGATTCATCAGCAGCTGCCTGAGCAGTAATAACACCTGACTCTGCAGCTACGAGCTGTGCGAGTGCGTTCTTAAGATCGTTGTTGTCGATAAGGAACTGACCTCTCTGCTTGGTGAGATCGTTCTTTTCCTGGGAGAGAGTGGTGTACTCGGAACCGAGCTTACCGCTCTTGGCGTTCTTGTAGGTGTTAACTGCGGTCTCTGCTGTCTTGAGAGCTGTTTCTGCAGCCTTGTACTCTTCAGTGGTCTGGCAAGTCTTCTGCCACTTGGTGATGTAGTCGTTAAGGATATAACCTGCGCCCTTTACAAGGCCGTCGTTACCCTTCTCTACCTCGAGAAGAACGTTGGTCTCAACACCTTCAAGGATCTGAGGAATGGGTGCCTTCTGATACTTAACAGTCATAATGTTAAGGATCTCGGTTGCGAGCTTGATCTGGGTCTTAGCGTCTGCACCGTTGATCTGCGCTGTAAGTTCAGCGAGCTTTGCATCGGTGGGAGCAACAAGCTTTTCGTACCAATCCTTGTAGGTTGCATCCTCGAGGTAACCGTCAAGAATCTGCTGGAGAGCAAGCTTCTTAGCGTTTACGTCATCAACAAGCTTGGTATATTCGGAGCTTGTAAAGTAGGTCTTCTCCATAGCCGCGATCTTTTCTGCTTTTTCTGCC
>JAZSOQ010000008.1:0-12286 GCA_045537015.1 Eubacteriales bacterium | reverse complement strand
GCTTATTATTATAAATATAATTTATTTATATTTTTATACTTTGTAATTCACATATTTGCGTTATCATTAGATCAGTAAAAGAAAGGAGTGTTGCTAATGAAATTGAATAAAAGATTTCTCGGTCTGCTTCTCGGATTAATATGTTTTGGCGCGCTCTTTTCCTCCTGCACTCCCGGCGGCGGAGAGGTCACGACCGAAGCTCTGACCGAACCCACGCCCGAAACGAGTCTTGCCCTCGATGAAACCACTGCGCCCGAAAACGAAGAGACAACGACAGGGGAAGTTACGACAGAAACTCCTCCCGAAACTACCGACCCGCCCTCTGTTTTCGAGGCGAAGGTATACGTTTACGATGCGCTCGGAAATGCGAAAGAGCATATTATAAAATCAACGACTCTTCCTTCCTCCGCGCTTGAATCGATCGATCTTACCGTTGGCGAGGACAGAACATCAAAGCTGATCGGATGGGAATATTCGGTCACCAAGGATGGCAAAAGATCGCCCTACGACACCAAAGAGCCGCCGGCTGTGACTTTTGAAGGGATGCATATCTATCCCGTCATTGAATACAGCTACCGCGTGAGATTTTTCGCTGGCGAGGGCGTTTTCCCGAACGGCGCAACAACGGAGTTCTACGTCACCGATGGCGAGAATATCAAATTCTCCGAGTTCTTGAAGGCAATGCCGACAAAGGCGGACGATGATGAATTTGCATATCCCTTGCTCGGCTTTATGCTTGATGGCAAGCAGATCTCTGCGGATGATAAAATTGCGGTGACTGCACCGATCGATCTTACCGCAGTATACGGAAAAGAGGAGCTGATCTATACCGTCAGCCTTTCAACCGAGTTCGGTGAGCTTATCGGCGGCGGCAAGGAAAAGACTGTCACCTGCAACTATCGTGATGCCGAAAAAATAATTGAATCCTACAACTCCTATACCTCCATGGATGTTTATCTGCACGATGCGATGCACGAGTATACGGGCATCAGCGTGACGAAGGAGGGAAGAGAGTGGAGGGTCGTTCTGAATTGGCAGCATATTGACATAAGATTTACCGTTACTTTTGATTACGGCGAAGGTCAGACTGCCGTCATCTCGCAGATCTCCGCGGGCGGAAAGGTCATAATTCCGACGGGCGAGCGCATTGCGGATGAAGAGAGATATTATGATTTCGTCGGTTGGCGCGACAGCGTGGGTCAGCTATATAACGGCGGCTACGAGCTCACGGTAAACGAGAGCATGACGCTTTTCGCCGAATATGCACCCGGCGAGCGCAGAGTTTATACTGTTACGTTCGATACCGAGGTCGGAAGCTTCGAGGACGGTTCGCCCATCCTTGTGTTGACGGGTTATTACGGTGATCCCATCATTCCACCGACACTTACCGACGTTACTTTCGGCGAGGTCGTGTATGAGTTCAAGGGTTGGAATGCCGAAATTCCCGCCACCTTCGGCGAGGATATGGCGTTTACCGCGGTATACGTGACCGAAAAGCCTGTTTATTTCATCAATTATTACGTTGACGGTGATCTTTACCTCACTGAGCATCACTATGCGGGCGCTCCGCTTACTCTTCCCGAGGTGCCCGAAACCGCAGAAGGATATATCTTTTGCGGTTGGGATTTTGTTCCCGAATTTATGCCCGAAAGTGATGTGGATGTCTATTCCGAAACGAGATTGCCCAAGGTCGTTTACATTCTTGACGGCGAGGAAGTTTCTTCGCAGACCGTGCGTGCGGGGACTGTGATCACTCTTGCCGCACCTGCGCAAAAGCAGGGATATACCGTCAGCGGATGGTGCACCGAGAGCATCGGGGAGCTCACCGACGGCGGATTCATAATGCCAGCCTTTGACGTTGTTTTCAATGCCTTTTCTTCTCCGAATAAGCATACCGTGAAATACATCCTTGACGGACTCGAGATATATTCCGACACCGTGCAGTTTGGCGAGCTTTACACGGTTCGCGGAATCGAAGTGCGTCTTGGATATGATTTCTCGGGCTGGAAGGTTCAGAATCACGATATAGAATTCCCCGGCGGCGTGTTCACCGTGCCCGACGAAGATGTGGTCTTCTTTGCGGAATCAAGAAAATGCTCCTACAAGGTCAATTATTTCCTTGAAGATGAGCTTCTTTACAGCGATGAGTACTTCTTCGGTGACACCGTTCTCCTTCGTCCCCACGAGGAGCAGACGGGATGCACCTTCGCGTGGAGCTCTGCGGGAGTCGATGTAACTTCGGGAATTTTCACTATGCCCGCGGGCGACGTTGATATCTACGGCGCATTCTCGGCAGGTGACAATACAATGATTTTTATGATCGACGGCAAGGAATACGGCAGGATCGGCGTTGTGTCGGGTCAGACGGTTGACCTTGGTATGATGCCGACAAAGTACGGTCACACCTTCACAGGTTGGACCTGCGATGAGATCGACGTTTCCGAGGGTGTCTTCAAAATGCCCGAGGGGGATATTGTTCTTCGCGGAAGCTTTGTTCCTAATGCGCACGACATTTTTTTCATTGACATTGCAACCGGAACCATCATAAATACAAGCCATCTTGATTATTCCGCGCGCTTTTCGCTTGTCGACCGCATTTATACTGCCCCCGGCAAGGTCAGCGACGGTTGGATCCTTCTTGCGGGTCACGCATTGCTTGACGGCGACGAGTACATTATGCCCGACTGTGACGTAATCTTCGGCATAGTCTGGGAAAATTGCCTCACGCTCGAGATCGACGAGGAGTATTATATTCCCTATTTTGCTCTGCTTACCGAGGAATTTGGCGGTCTTCGTTATGACGAAGCGACCCGCACCGTTTATATCTCCGAGCCCTCGATCAAGGCACACGGCGAAAGCAATGGCGTTACCGTTGTTTATGAATATGAAGTACAATAAATAATTAAGAACGGCACCGCGGTGCCGTTCTTTGATTTATTTCAGCCTGATCTTAATTGACTGCTCTTTTTTGGTATTTTCGAGCATTGAATCGATATAGCGCGAGATAAAGGAGTCGCTTTTTGTGCGCCAAAGTTCAATGCCTTCGGCGTAGTTCTTCGGGTCGATCTTTTTGCCCTCAAAATATGCGGAATTGATCTCGGCATAGGTCTTTGCCATCAACTCGATCTCACTTTCCGGAAGCCCCGAATCCGCAAGCGCATCGTGAGCCTGACCAATGGCTATCTTTTCAAAAAAATATGTAGCATATTCCGAAAAGTCGGCATATCCCTCCGCTTCTTTGGCGACGTCAAGCGTTTCCGCGGTATAATTGAGCACTTTTCCGTTATAGGTTATCTTGCCGTAGTGAAGCCCCGTCACCGCGAGCGAGGAGGTCGCGATCTCGGGGAGGTCCTCGTCAACTATGCTCTGAACGTGGATATGACCGCTGAAATTGCAGATAACGGAGTATTTTTTGTAAAGTGCCAGGAGATTTGTGCCGTTATAAAGCTGATATCCGAAGGATAGCAGATCGCTGTGCTCATAAATGTTCTGATGCGAGACCGCAATGACGTCGATCCCCGATTCACGCGCAATTTGAAGCTGCTCCTCCGCCCATTTGAAGGTGCTCTCCATAACGAAGCACTCGGCATATGAGTTAGTATCGAGCATCAGGACCCAAAGGTCCTCGCTTGCTTCGTAAATGTAGCTGAACGTTCCTTCCTCGCGGCTGACGGTTTCGGGCAGGAGCGGATTATATATCTCGTAAAAATCCGAGGCGCTTGAGCCTTCCGCCTCCTTCAGCGATTCTCCCGAGTAATCCACGGCGGTTTTATCAAAGTCGTGGTTTCCGGGGATGACGAGAACATCTGTTCCCGCATTTTTGACCGCCGCGAGCTTATTTGCAAGCTCGGTGTGGCTGACAAGGGCTCCGTTGAGCGTCAGATCTCCCGCAAGGATGAGAGCCTGCGGCTTTTTTTCTATGACCTCGGCGATGAAGGCGTCGGTGATGTCTGTGATGTAATGAACCACCTTGCCGTCTGCCCTGGTGACGGGATTCCTGAAAAACTCGCCGTCACCCAGAAGAGAGGGGGATATGTAATGAATATCGTTTGCGATGATAAATTCTATCGGTTCATCGAGCTTCTGTCTGCCGCAGGAGGCGAGAGAGGGCAGAAGCATAAGAAGCGAAAGAATGAATGAGAGCTTTCTTTTCATAAGGCACCTGTTTTTTTATTTAATTATACCATGAAAATAGATTGATTTCAATATAAAATGCTTTTCATAGGGCAAATTTTATGATATAATAAAAATAATTCAAGAAAAATCCCCAAAAGATGTAACCTTTCGGCAAGTTTGACCGTCTATATAGGTGAAAGCCTACTGCAGAGGTGATGAAAATGGATGACAGAAAGATCATAGAGCTCTTCTTCGAGCGCTCGGAGAAGGCTATCGAGGAATCGGGAAAGAAATACGGGCGGTATATTTCTGCCGTTGCAGATTCGATACTCGCCTCGAAGGAGGACACGGAGGAGGTCGTCAACGATACATACCTCCGCGTCTGGAATTCGATACCTCCGCAAAAACCGAAAAAGCTCGGCGCATTCCTTTCAACGATCGCGCGCAATCTCGCGCTCGACCGCTATGCCGCAAGGCGTAAGGAAAGGGAAAACGTAGCCGCCGAGGCAATACTCGATGAGCTTGCAGACTGTCTGCCCGACAGCGCAGGACTTTCACCCGCGGACGAATTCCATCTTCGGCAGGCGGTGAATTCATTCCTTTCCTCGCTCGATGAAAAAACGAGGGTGGTATTCATGCGCCGTTATTGGTATATGATGCCGATAGCGAAGATCGCGTTTATGTCGGGAATGAGCGAGTCAAACGTAAAAACAACACTTCACAGAACGCGCGTGGCGTTCCGTGAGCATCTTGAGAAAGAGGGGATTACAGTATGAAAAAGATCGATATGGCAAAGGCAATAGGCCTTGCCGATGAAGCTTTCGTTGCCGAAGCCGCGCCCGTGGCAACAAGGACAAAGAGTATATTTTGGCGCAAATTTGCAATAGTGGCGGCTTGTATCACGTTAGTGTTGACCTCGGTGAGCCTTTGGCTCTTCCTGCCTTACCAAAACGAAGAAGTCCTTGCGGACGGAGATTATCCTTCCTCAGAGCTTAAAAACTTTGCAGACAGCGAATATTTCGAAGTGATGGAAAAAATATACGGATATGAAAAAGCATATATAAATAATCCGAGCAATAATTTTGAAAAATATGTCGAGAACCTGTTGGGACTCTCGTCGCTCAGTTTTGCACGAAAAAACAGCCTGTCTATTGGTTTCGACAGCATTGCGGAGGACGTTGAGATGGAGCTTGAATCGACAAACAGCTGGCCGATATATGAAGTAAGCTCATCTGAATCAGGCAACACAATGTCGGATTCTTCGTATGATTCTTCGTATGTGGAAACCACCGACAATCAAGTAGCCGGTGTCATCGAAACCGACCTCTTCAAGCGCACGAAAACGCATATCTTTTATTTTGATGTATACAATCAGACTCTCCGCACTTATTCGATTGCGGGCGAGGAAAGCCGCCTTGTTTCGGAATACGTTATCAAAGACAGCAACAGCGAAATATTCGACCGCACTTGGGTTCACGAGATGTTCCTTACCGAGGACGGCAACACGCTTACTCTTATCGGTTATGAAAGGACCATAAGGTATCTTGTGCATGATGGAACTCTGCCCTATGATCGCGCCGTACTTCTTATCTCTCTTGACGTTTCGGATCCCGAAAATATCAAGGAAAGATCGAGATTTTCCATCACGGGTTATTACAATACCGCACGAGTTGTCGACGGTAAGATCCTGCTTTTCAGCAAATACAGCCTTATTTCTTCCATAAGCGGCGGTCATACCGATATCAGCAGATTTGTTCCCATGATCGACACGGGCGACGGTATGACTCCCATTCCCGCGGACAGCATCATTCTGCCCGATGAGGTCACGTCGAAGCGTTATACCGTGATCACAAGGCTCAACGAAGCCGATCTTGCATTCGAGGGCGCGATCGCCTGCCTTTCCTATTCGGATACCGTTTATGTTTCTGCGGATAAGATATTCGTCACCCGAAGCTACACCGATTACATCAAACGCACGAAGAACGGCGAGGAGCTCGTTGATCTGGCAAATCTGACAGAGATCACAGCGATTAGCTATGGGGGAGGTTCCTTCGAAAAGCTTGGCAGCATCAGCGTTGATGGCGGAGTCAAGAATCAGTACAGCCTTGACGAGTTCGAGGGCGTTCTCCGTGTAGTTACAACCACGGGCGGCATAAGATATATTGCCGATAAGTATTACATGACCGACTCGGGGATCTATTACGGCAATACGGATGATGAACCCGCAAAGATCGAGCGCATAGCAACCAACGCAGCGCTTTACTGCATAGATCTTTCAAATTTCGAGATCGTCGGCGAGGTTCGTGATTTCGCTCCCGCGGGCGAGACTGTTGAATCAGTCCGCTTCGACGGCACGAACGCATACGTCTGCACCGCCGTGGTTTGGACTTTCACAGACCCCGTTTACTTCTTCGACCTTTCGGATATGAACAACATCACCTATACCGACACGGGAGAAATCGAGGGCTATTCATCCTCTCTCGTTGATTTCGGTGAAGATCTTCTTCTCGGCATCGGCTACGGCGAGAATCGCAGCACTCTCAAGATCGAGGTCTATGCCGAGGACGGTGACAAGGTCATCTCTCTCGATGCTTACGAGGTCGCTCAATGCAGCTTCTCATCCGATTACAAGTCTTATTTCATCGACCGAGAGAGGGGACTTGTCGGACTTATGATCTCCGATTGGAACAAAGGCATCAGATATATTCTTCTCGGATTTGACGGATATGAACTTTTCGAGGTGATAAACGAAGGATTTGATAGCGGAGACCCCGCTTGGGCGCGCGCGACTCTCGCTGATAATTACTTCTATATGATGTCGATGAGCGAATTCAAGGCTGTCAAACTGTTTGATTGATATGAAAAGGTTATTATCACTTTTACTTGCAACAGTAATTCTTCTTCCGTGCTTTTCGGGCTGTGCGGAGAGTCTGCTGCCGAAGGAAATGCCCGAGGATTTCTCCTTTGCGCTGACCTGGGGCGTCTATGGGATCAGCTCCTATGACAGCCGCACGGGTAAGCTCGTCAAAACAAAAGACGCGACGAATCCGAGGGATTACGTGACCTACGTCAAGCTCTCCGACGAGGTGATGGAGCTTATTTATAAAAAGCTCCGCGCGCTTAACGTCGAGTCCTATCCCGACGAATACGATCCCGACCCTCTGATGGCAAGCGAACCGTCCGCTGATCTGATACTCACCGTCCGCAGAGGCGAACACGTCAAGACCATTGAGGCGAAAGACATTTCGCTTGCCTTTGACGCGCTCTTTCCGAAGGGCAAAAGGTTCATCAATACCTGCACTGACATCAGCGACATCCTCACCTCCACCGAGGAATGGAAAGCCCTGCCGGATTATGAATTTTATTATGATTAATTGAAAATAGCGATGTCATCTAAGAGCGGCGCTTGGTGATGACATCGCTTTTCTTTTAAGAAAATATATTTACGCCTGTCGTTTATGCAGTACAGACTCCGCTACCCCTCATTCGTCGCTTCGCGCCACCTTCTCCCACGATCAGGGAGAAGGCTGATAAGTTGGTTCGTGCTTCTTCGCATTTCAGCGAACATCGTTTGGGATAAATTCTTTTGTTGGTCAAATAGGAATATTTTATAAAAAATATGCAATAACTCTGATACGAGCGCACAATATTTCAAATAAAATATTCCTATTTACCTAAACAAAATTAACGCGATGAACGATATACGCTGAATTCCCAAATTATAGCGACCAGCTTTTAGCCTTCTCCCGGATCTTGGGAGAAGGTGGCGCGAAGCGGCGGATGAGGGGTGGCGAAGTCTGTACTGCACAAACGGTATATGTATTTATTTGTATTATTTATTTCATACTCGCTTTTTGATTATTAATGAAAAATTCCGAGCAACGTGAGGAATTTCACCTCACTTCTTACCTCTTCACTATTACCTCTTACCTTCTGCATTATATCAAGAAAGCATAAATATGATATGCCATTTTAATTTTTTAACTTGACATTTCTCCCGAATGATTGTATAATCATAGTATAACATTCCAGGAGGTACTACCATGTCCGAGTTCAAGTTCCAAGCCCACAGAGGCGATAGTGTATCATATCCCGAAAACACCCTCATTTCCTACCTTGCCGCAGTTGAGCAGGGCTATAAGATCGTCGAGATGGATTGCAAATTTACCAAAGACAACGTATGCATTATGCTCCACGATGCGAACATAAACCGCACCTGCCGCCGCGAGGACGGCTCCGCGTTCGAGGAAAAGATCGCGTCCACCGCGCTCACGCTCGATGAGATCAAGGCTCTCGACGCAGGACTTTTCAAGGGCGAGCAGTTCAAGGGTACAAAAATTCCCACCCTTGCCGAAACTCTTGAAGCACTCCGTAACGCGGATGCCGATATCAAGCTCGACAATGTCTTCCAGAGCTTCAATGAGGAGCAGTTCGAGATCTTCTGCGAAACTATCAAAGCGGCTGATATGGAGGAAAAGATCGGCTTCACCTGCAAGACCCTCCCCTACTTCGATTGGCTCGCAAAGAAGTTCCCGAAGGCTCACATGCACTATGACGGTCTTATGACCCAAGAGGCTCTTGAACACACCCGTGCGGTCGCCGAGGGCAGAGTTACATATTGGATACCCTACGCAAACAAGTCGACCGCGTGGTTCAAGGGCAGATTCGCCGACACGCAATTCTGCGCCGAGGTCCGCAAGTACGGCAACATCGGCATCTGGACGATCGGCACTATGGAAGAACTTTCCGAATCCATCAAGGTCTTCGGCGCCGTCGCTGCAGAAACAAACGGTCAGCTCAAGCCCTATATGCTTGCAGATATTTGACGTTTTGGAAATACCTTCAAATAGATAGTGCTGCTTACTTAAGAGTTTCCCCTCTAAAAGAGTGCGAACACAGCCTTCCCCGGTGCTCTCCTCATTCACCGCTCCTCGCGGTCCCCTTTCCCCGCTGGGGAACGCTTAAGGGCGCGTTCAAACTCTTCAGATATTCAGCGAACATTGTTTGCTACTATAATTTTGTTTTGGCAGTTCGGAATATTTTTATTTGAATTATTCTGTGCTCGTAATGGGATTTCTGCAAACTTTTTCAATAAATATTCCAATTTGATATGCAAAATTATTTTGCTCAATTATCTTCGCTGAATAGTTAGCGATTATCGCTAAACTCTTAGCGTTCCCCAGCGGGGAAAGGGGACCGCGAGGAGCGGTGAATGAGGAGGACACTCTATATCTAAATTATATCAAGAAGCACAATCATTTCTTCAGTTGAGCGTATTGCCTGCCACAAAGGTATTTAACAAATTGAATCATCATCAATTATGTTGACATTTTGAGTTTATTGTGATATAATTAATTATTATTTATGAAACGAGGTGCAGACCAATGCCCATACAGATTCCCGAGGGATATTCCTCGCATCTGACAGCAAGACAAACTCAGATAGCGATCAAAAAGATCAAAGACTTTTTTCAGTCCAATCTTGCAAATCAACTGAATCTGCGCCGTGTTTCCGCGCCGCTTTTCGTTGACGCCGCATCGGGTCTCAACGATAACCTCAGCGGCAGGGAGCGCCCCGTTGCGTTCGATATGGGCTATTCGGAGGGCAACTTCGAGATCGTTCAGTCGCTTGCAAAGTGGAAGAGAGTCGCGCTTGACCGCTATGGCTTTGCTCCCGGCGAAGGACTTTATACCGATATGAACGCCATCCGCCGCGACGAGGAAACCGACAATATCCATTCGGTTTTCGTTGACCAATGGGACTGGGAGCGCATCCTTCGCCCCACCGAGCGAAACGAGGAATTCCTGCGCCGCACCGTGCGCTATATCTACGACGCGCTTCGCCAGACCGAAAATTACATAGCCGACGACTATAACTTCATCGGCCACCTGCTCCCCGAGGAGATAACCTTCATCACTTCCGCAGAGCTTGAGGCTAAATATCCCGCTCTCACGCCCAAGGAGCGCGAATACCGCGCGGCAAAGGAATACGGAGCCCTTTTCCTTGAGCAGATCGGCGGCGCTCTGCCTCTTTCGGGCAAGCCTCATGACGGCCGCGCGCCCGACTATGACGATTGGTCTCTCAACGGCGATATAATCGTTTACTATCCCGTTCTTGATATGGCACTTGAGCTTTCAAGCATGGGCATCAGAGTTGATTCCGAGGCACTCCGCCGTCAGCTTGAGATCTCGGGCTTTACCGACCGCGCAAAGCTCCCCTATCACCGCGATCTTCTTGAAGGCAAGCTCCCGCTGACCATCGGTGGCGGTATCGGACAGTCAAGAATGTGTATGTTCTTCCTTCGCAAGGCTCACATCGGCGAGGTCCAGGCTTCCTGCTGGCCCGCAGAGGACGTGGAGATCTGCAAAAAGAACGGCATTGAACTGCTGTAAAAGCGAGGTTAATAATGAAAAGAAAGCTTGGTATAAATATTGACTGCCTGGGTGGCGCTTTTGATGAGGCTGTGACGCTCGAAATTGCAAGCAAAACCGGATTTGAGGTATTCACGACGAGCAAAAGAGAAATCGGCGTTATGTCTGCGCTCAAGGAAAAAGCAGTTGCACTCGGTATGGAATTTCCTTTTCTTCACTCCCCCTTCAGCGGCATCAACAATATGTGGCTTGAAGGAGAGGACTACCGCAATGTGTTTGACGGAATCATCGAGTCGATAGACGTAGCGGCAGCCTGCGACGTTCAATCGGTCGTTGTCCACGTATCAAGCGGTTGGCAGGCGCCTCCCGTAAACGACCTTGGACTTTCGCGCTACGACGCACTCGTTGAATACGCCGCAAATAAGGGTGTGACGCTGGCTTTTGAAAATCTTCGTATGGTTGGAAATCTTGCTTATCTTGCCGATCGCTACGAGCATAACGACAACGTCCGCTTCTGTTATGACTGCGGACACGAGCATTGCTACACAAAGACTGTTCCGTGGATAGATATATTTACTGATAAGATCATTGCAACGCATATTCACGATAACCTCAGCCGGCCTTTCGGGGATAAAACAACCGACCCCGATTCGCATTGGCTTCCCTTTGACGGCACCTTTGATTATCACCGAATGATGCGCCAGCTTGACAATTACGGTTACTCGGGCCCGCTCGTGCTTGAAGTATACCGTAATGTAAGAGAAGATTATAAAAAACTCTCCCCCGAGGAATTTATTGCAACTTCTTACGACAGAATAAAACGCATTTCCACGCTTAATGACCTATAATAAAAGAGGAATATTTTATTTGAATCAATTTGCCTCGGGCAAACGGTTAAATAAAATATTCCTCTTTTTTAATTATCTCTTGCAATATAAACTGCATTGTGATACGGATTCGAAATTATGATCGGCACGTCGGATAGGAAGCGCACGGGAGCAAAATAATAAGGAATGTCAAATATATTGTTTACGGCGCGATCGCCAGCCCGTTCCTTACAACAACGTGTGTATAAAAATCAAGGCACACGGCGAGATCGCGTTCGTTGCTGTCTTTGAAAAAAGAGATACCGTCCGCAATACCGAACAAGCGGCTTACATCCTTCATATCGGTGCCGAAATCAAAGGCAAGGTAAGCACTGATCTTTTCGCGAAGCAGATAGATTCGTATATCTGTTTGATAAAGCTTGGAAATTCGAATAGCCATCTCGATGAATTCTTCGCTTTCCTCCAAACGCTTGGGAATGGGGGTATATTGGGTGTCGGCTTGGCGTCCTTTCAAAAGTTCACTTAAAGCAAGTTTTTCTTCTTCGTCCTCTATATCGTATTTGTTTTCCTTAGTATAGTCGGCGTGGGGATATTTCATTTCATAAATGAGCTTCTTCATACGGCCTCTCCTTAAAATAAAAAGTGCGACGACCAAAGCCGCCGCACAAAAACGCAGACTTCGATAGTCGCCAAACTAATCCAATAATTGAATGAATCAAACAATCATATAGGTTGAAATCTGCATTTTGTCGAATTCAATTATATAATTATTTGACTCAAAAAGGTATAGTTATACCTCTGTACAAAAATAGTATTGAATTAGTTTGGCTCTTGTATTATACTTCATTTTTGGGAAAAAGTCAAGAGAAAACGGAAATAAAAACGACGACAAGGCGCTTTTACGATATTACGGCGTTATAAAACGACTAAAACTTATCAAGAAAACTAAGTTTGCACTTACAAAATGGGGTG
>JAZSOQ010000090.1:0-12372 GCA_045537015.1 Eubacteriales bacterium | reverse complement strand
GGATTTTACGATCCTTCCTTTGTCGTACTCTTTTTCTCCTCTTTTTGAGCCTTTTTCTTTTACTATCCTTGTTTTTCTCATATTTGCATAGCAAAAGGCTGAGCCTCTTGCTTGCTTTTTAAGCATTTGACTCAGCCCCAGTTTTTGTATTATCCGAAGATTTTGAGTTCGGGCATTCCGTTCTTCATCGTCCAGACGTCGGTGAAGTCGAAGCCTTCGTAGAAGTCGGCTTTCTCCTTGCCCTCGGGGGTATAGCAGCAGATAATGCCGATACGCATTTTCTCGTCTTTATAGAGCTGCTCAATTACCGGAATATCTCCATACTTTTCGAAGGTATTCTGCATCGTCATTCTCGCATAACGATCCCAAAGCTTGTAAATGAAGCAAAAATTTTCGTCTGTTTGCGTTCCCTGTCCGCTGACAAAGAAATTTTCTTCGAGTTCTTCGATATTGGCATACTTTTGATCATTCAAAAGGGCGTTATCGTAATCGTATGAAAAAAGTACGCTAAGCCTTACTACATCAAACGGAGCCTTATTACGTTGACTTGCATCATCCGTAATATTTATTCCGCCGCACAGACCATCATTAATAAGCGTTCTGTATGCATCCACATAGATGAAAGAAGGCACAAGAGCTTTCTTTCCGAGGATTCCTTGACTTTCAAAAACATTTCCTTCGATATTGACAATTGCCGTTGAGTACGAGCTTACAGCCGAACCGCCGTAACCCGCAATAAGGCCTGCAGAAAGTGTGGAATAATTAATATTCTCACTTCCATTTCCAGAAGCAGTCAGCTCCCCGTCGGTATGGCAGCTATCGATTGCAAACGCCTCACCGCAGAGTATTCCGGCAGATACACTGTAAACGCGCTCACAGCTAAAGGGAGCATCTGCTTTTCCGTGCATATAATCAAATATATCAATTTGCTTGCCGTTAGCATATTCTTCTACCTCAGCAGTGTTAGCACCTACAGTAACAGTGGAATTCTTAACGTAACAAGAACTTATATATCCTACCTGACCTGCAATAGTGCCTACAGCAGTATAATCTGCATCACTGACGGTTATAGTTGCATTTTCAACACCAAGACCTGTAATCGTAGCATTTCCTGCGTTGCCGAACAAACCTATAGCGGATATATACTGCAGATCATATTCATTCTGAACATCTACCCCACTCAAACGATTGAATCTGCCGTCTATTCCGAATAAAGAATATGCAGGGAGCTCATATTCATTGAACCACATATGTTCTCCGCTTACGTATTTCTTCTGCTCAGATTCATAGCGCATTTCGTACTCTTCCCCACTAACCTTCTCCCAAATTGCCGCACCAGATGCGGTGATGGTGAAGTTCGAGATCACGTGGCCGTTGCCGTTGAACTTGCCGTCGAAAGGGCTCAGGTAGTCGCCGATGGGGGTGTGCTCCTTGCCGCCGAGGTCGATGTCTTCCATGAGGATGAAGTTGCCGTCGGGATCATTGCGGATGAGGTCAAGGTCGGCTTCCGTATAGATCCCGACGTAGCCCTCGGGGACCTCGGTGAGCTGATATGAATTACGGGTAAAGGGGAATGGCAGCCAGCCCCAGACCACCGAGCTTGCGGCAGCCGCAGATACCATAATCACCGCGAGAGAGGCTGCGATGAGAGAGACGAGGAGTTTGCGCTTTTTGAATCTTGTGTGTACTTTTTCCGTTTTCTTTGCGCCCGTGATCTTTGCGAGCTTTGCTTCGATCTCGGACTCGGTAAGCTTGCCTGCGGTGGCTTCGATCTTATCGGCACATTCGCGGACGAGCTTCATATCGGGGTTCTGCGATTCGGCTTCGGCTTCAATTATCTTGCCAAGCAGAAGTCTTTCGCTTTTATCTTTTAAGTTTTTCATTCTTTTGCTCCTTTCAAAGGCTGTGTGTGGTTGCCGGCCGGCTGTTTTGCCTTCACCATATAAACGAATTTCGGGAAGAAAATTTTCATTTTTCAGAAAATATTTTTCAATATCTCGCCGAGCTTCGTCCGCAATCGATACCAAGCCGTCAGCGTTCCCGAGCGGGTCATACCGAGCGTTTCCGCCGTTTTGTCAATGCCGAGCGACTGCTCGACCATAGCGGAAAAGATCTCGTTTTCCCTCTCACCGAGTCTTTCCTTGATCTCGGCTATGTAGGCTTGGTAGGATTCGTCTTCCGCTGCGCCGTCAATATCGGGGATGCCGTGAAGCTCCTCGTTGTACTCCACATCATCGGGCGCGCGTTTTCGTTTGCGGTATTCATCGATAAAGAGCGACCTTGCACGCAGGCAAAGCCAAGAATAAATTGAGGGCGTCGGTGATTTTTTGAAATTATCCCATTGTTGCCATAGGTCGCCGAAAGCCTGCGAAGCGAAATCATCTGCATCATAGCCGTCAAGCGAGAACCTTGCAATGCAAAAAGCCCGAACAAGCGGATAATATTCCTTGAAGAACGCGGAGAAATCTATTTCTTTCATCTGATTCTCCTCCTTTATTTTTTCGGTCACCTATATAACGGATAAATTTTCAAAAATTTTCACCGGGGATGCCGTGTTTACATTTTGTTTACATCTGCAAAAAGCAGCTGTTGACAACCATATATTTTTTGCCCACGGTATTGAGAGATTATTATACAAAATCACGTTCCAATCCCACATAAATCAGAAAGATTTGTTCGCGCTCGCGTATCAGCCTTCCCCGGTGGGGGAAGGTGGCTCGCTTGCGAGACGAATGAGGCGCCTAATAAGATACAGTTTTTCGCCTTGGCGAAAATCTTCCAAAAACATAGCAAACTAAATAATTCGCTCAAAATTCGGAAAGCAAAAATATACATATAAAAGATATTTGCCAAATTTTATCAAGATGTTGTTTTTTTGTATAACGGGAAGATTTTCTCGCTTCGCTCGAAAAACAATATCTTATTCAAACGCCTCATTCGTCACTTCGTGACACCTTCCCCCACCGGGGAAGGCTGATACGCAAGTGCGAACAAAGTTTGCGGAATTCCGTTCGGATTACGATATACAGAATCGTACCTTATTCGGATCCGTATCGCAACAAAGTAAAAAGTCAATCGGCTCATTATCAACAAGCCGATTTGTCATTTTCTTTTGTAAAAGCTCTCAACATCTCCGTCGCTTCCTTTAGCAAAGATAGTAAACAGGGTAAGAAAAACTATTTTCACATCAATGATAAGCGAAACTTTTCTTGCGTATTCCGCATCAAATTCAAATCTCTTTTTCCAGGGAAGCGAGTTGCGCCCCTTGACCTGTGCAAGTCCCGTCAGCCCGGGGCGAACGGTATGGCGGAGCTTTTCATCATCTGTATAATGAGGCAAAAATTCGGCAAGCTGCGGGCGCGGGCCGACGAAGGACATCTCACCGCGAAGGATGTTGATAAGCTGCGGGAGCTCATCAATGCTCGTCCGGCGCAAAAATCTGCCAAAGCGCGTCAACCTTTCGGCGTCGGGCAGGAGATTGCCCTCTCTGTCGCGTTTATCCGTCATCGTGCGGAATTTAAGGATCATAAATTCCCGCCCGCCAAGACCTCCCCGCGCCTGGCGGAATATCACGGGCGAGCCGAGCTTCAGCCTGACAAGCAATGCCGTTATCAAAAATAAGGGCAACAGCAAGAAGAGGAAAATACACGCAAAAACCACGTCAAAGACTCGCTTGACGTATTTTTCGTATATTCCCCTCTTCTCTCTTGTTTTCATATCATTATTCCTTTGAAAGCTCCAGCGCGAGCCTCAGTGCGCCGTAAATCTGTTCTTTTTCGGGATAGATTATTCTCGCCTTGTCATCGGGAAGCGACAGAAGGCGCGATTTCATATAGGAATTGTAGATCAGACCGCCGCCGACAACGCAATCGAATTTCCCGCCGATGATCTCATAAGCACGGTCTATAAAGCCTTTGATACCGTCCATTGCCGAATCGACGATACCCGCGGCAACTGCATCTCCCGCCTCGCAGGCGTGAAGCACTTCGGGAGCAAATCCCGCAATAAAGGTCTTGCCTTCGGCATAGATCTTCTTGACAGCTTGCTCCGGCTTCATTCCAAGATATGCTTCCGCGCGGGAATAAAGCTCGGTCGCCTCGCCTCTGCCGTCGTGATAGCGGAGGGCGGCTTCAAGACCGTCGCGCCCAACAGAATATGCGCCGCCGAAGGAATCAAGCAGGTAGCCCCAACCGCCGATGCGGTGAAGCGCGCCGTCCTTGCGCGCAAAGCAGACTCCGCCCGTACCGCAGATGATGACCGCCGCATCGCGCGAGGTGTCGCCGTCAAGAAGCGCGAAAAGATTGTATATATCGCTTGCGACCTTTATCTTCGCGTCGGGGCAAGCCTCGGATACCGCGCGGCGGAGCAGCGCCTCGTTTCCGATAGCGCCCGAAATACCCGCGTAAACGCTGTCAATCCAGCCTTCCTCGGCGTCGGCAAGCTCACGGATTATCCTCGAAATCGTATTTGACGCCTGCTTTTCTCCAATGTCATTGGGATTCGAGGGGCCGCCGACCTTGTAATTCAGTATTTCTCCGTGCATATCGGCAAGCACGCCGACCGTTTTCGTTCCGCCGCCGTCGATGGCAATAATATACTTCTTCATTTTATTTCTCCGTTATATCTTCAAATTCTACAATCGTTCTTCCCTTATGGAAATCTTCGAATCCGAGTCCCATATCCTCGTATTCAGCCTCGCCGCTCTGATTGTCGTAGGGGTCGGTGCGTAAATACTTCTTCGGCGGATCGAAGGCGGTTCCCTGCGAGTGGTTGTTGATCTCGCGGAAGACGTCAAAGTTGCCGCAATAGTGCTCCCAAAGCTCGCTGTCTCCGTATTTGTGCGCGCCCTCTCCGAAAGAAAGATCGGCATGGAGCCAACCCCAAGGGGCAACGTAGAACTGCGCCCAGTCGTGGCTTCCGATGCGGTTCGGACGGCAATGGCTGCCCGATTGCCAACGCGCGGGCACGCCCATCGCACGGCAGAGCGAGATGAAAAGCAGAGCCATAACTCCGCAGTCGCCGCGCTTGTTAAAGAGTGCGAATTCGGGGATGTTCTCGATGCAAAGGTACTCGCGCATGTAGGAATACGACATATTCGTGGTGACATATTCATAAGCCTTTCTTGCGAGGATGAGAGGATTAGTTTCCCCACCCTTCAGCTCGTCGGCTACCGCCTTGATCGCGGGCGTGATCCTTATCTGCGGGAGCTCTTCCTCGGTGCAGAACGAGGGTTGCTCCGCCGATACCTTTGCGGGATCGAGGTCGTAGTAAGGAATGGTTAAAGTATAGGAAAATTCGATCTCAAATTTTTCGTCCTTTTTATACTCGGTCTCAATAAACGCCGTGCGCTGATCGGCATCCGAAATATAAACGGGATGCGAGGAATAATGCAGCACAATGTCGCTCTGCTCGTCACATTCTGTGGGATAGGGCAGATGGACGCGGATCTTTGCGCCGGGTCTTTGCGCCCGCTCGTCAATCGTCAACCACTCGCGGATGCGCCAGCGAACCTTGCGGAATCCGTGCTTTTTCATTATCTCAAGGTTTTCGTGGCGCAGAGGATTGCGATAGGCGTTTTCGTAAACTCCGCCGGGCAGAGATTTAAGATATGCCTCCTGACATTCAAGGATATTAGACCTTGCCGAGCGCTGGAAATAACGAACGCCGTTTTTACGGATATAGTCGGCGCTTCCCTGCAAAATTATATATTCGAGATTTTCAGCCGTGCAGGCAGGATATTTTTCTTGGATCTTGGCAAGCAAGGCATCGAAATCGGTATAATAATCCCTTTGCATCTCGCGGCAGATTGCAAGCTAAAGCTCAAGACGGCGACGTATCGGAATCGCCAATTCGCCCTCAAGCAGTGAGAGCACGACTTTCTCCTCGCCCTCAAAATCGCCCGCATATTTATAAAACTTCACCTCATCGGGAAGTTCAACGGCAATATATTTTATATCTTCTTCGCGGAATTTGATCATTTCACCGACCCTCCGTTCGCTTTTTTCTAATTATACCACATTATTGGCGCTCTTGCAAGAAGTTAGAAAAAAATAATACGTCTCAACAGCAAGTTGAGCCTATAATACTTGCAAATGATTATAGATTATGTTATAATTAAATTAACTTATAGCATTGGAGGCGATAATATGCCGTTACCGAAATTCACCGAGCTTACCGAGATCAATAAAGGCTGGTCGGGAGATAAAAAATACCGCGCCGTCGATGAGAACGGCAACGTCTTTCTTCTCCGCGTGACGAATTCCCCCCGCGGCGAGAGATACCCCGATATGTTCCGTATGCAAAAGGAAGTTGAGGCGCTCGGCGTTTCAATGTGCAATCCCATCGACTGCGGCAAGTGCGAGGACGGGTATTATATGCTTCAAAGGTTCGTAAGCGGCGTTGATGCCGAGGAAGCTGTCAAAGAAATGAGCGAGAAAGAGCAGTACCGCCTCGGCTATGAAGCGGGCGAAATGCTTCAGCTGATCCACTCGATCCCCGCGCCCGACGATCAATCCGATTGGGAACCGCGCTTCAATGCCAAGATCGACAGAAAGATCAGAATGTACTCCGAATGCCCGTTCAAATTCGATGGCGATCATTACATACTCGATTACCTCGCGGCGAATCGCCACCTGCTGAAAGACCGCCCGCAATGCTATCAGCACGGCGATTATCACATCGGAAATATGATGATCGAAAACGGTAAAATTGTAATAATCGACTTCGACCGCTACGATTTCGGCGACCCATGGGAAGAATTCAACCGCATCGTATGGTGCGCACAGGCGGCTCCTGCATTTGCCTCGGGCAACGTTGACGGTTATTTCGGCGGCGAAGTTCCGCACAAGTTTTGGGAGCTTCTTGCGCTCTATATCGGAAGCAATATGCTCTCCTCGATCCCGTGGGCGATCCCGTTCGGGGACAAGGAAATAAACACAATGATGAATCAAGCGAAGGATGTACTTTATTGGTACGATAACTTCCATAATGTCGTACCGAAATGGTACAAAAAAGGAGACTGACATGGCTGAATTTACAGTAAACGAAATGCTTGAAATGCAGAGACAACTGCAGGAAAAATACAAGGACAAATGGGAGCCGATCTGTATCGACACGGGCAAAAACAAGCTCCTTTGGATGATCGGTGAGATCGGCGAAGTTGCAGACATCGTCAAAAAAAACGGCGGAGAGGAAGCAGTTTCCGATCCCGAGCTCCGCGCGCATCTGATCGAGGAAATGGCGGACGTGCTGATGTACTACCACGACGTAATGCTCTGCTACTCCATCACCTCCGACGAGCTCCGCGAGGCTTACACAAAGAAATTCGAAAGGAATATGAAAAGATGGTAAGGATAATGTTCGTCTGCCATGGCAACATCTGCCGCAGTCCGATGGCGGAATTTATATTCAAAAAGATGGTCGCCGAGCGCGGACTTGAGGCAGAATTTGAGATAAAGTCATCCGCAACAAGCTCGGAGGAACTATGGAACGGCATCGGCAATCCCGTCTATCCTCCCGCGAGAGCGGAGCTTGCAAAGCACGGCATTTCCCCCGACGGCAAGCGCGCGGTGAAGCTTCAAAGATCGGATTACGACAAATACGATCTATTCGTCGGCATGGATTCGGCGAACATCCGCAATATGCACGCGATCCTCGGCGGCGATCCCGAGGGAAAGATACACAAACTGATGGACTACACCTCCCGCCCCGGCGACGTTGCAGACCCTTGGTACTCGGATAGATTTGATATTGCTTACCGCGATATTTTTGAAGGGTGTGCGGGGCTTTTGAATGCAGTTGTTCATCAATTCTATAATTAATTTTGGCATTATCAAATGATTAATATTTTACTTGAAGGCTACGACATAACAGAGCCTTATCTTTACCATGAATTAAAACAACTACTGAAGCCGGAACATAGAGTCGCCGTTGTCGCACTCTCATTTCGTGACACTCGCGTCAAATCTCTGTCTGATTGGAATTTGCTTTACGGCAAAGAAAGCGGTAGATTTTACGGAAGCATAGTCGGCGGGCTTGCTGAATACGGGATTCCGGAGAGAAATATCTCCTTTATCAACTATTTTACCGACACAAAAGAAGCAGCAAAGAAAAAGATTAAGGGCGCCGATATAATATATTTTCTCGGCGGTCTGCCCAACAGAATGATGGATCGCATTGAGGAACTTGATCTTTGTGAGGCTTTGATGAAACATGAGGGCATTGTTATGGGTTACAGCGCGGGAGCGGTCGTCCAGCTTAAAGAATATCATCTCTCCCCCGACCACGATTATCCCGAATTCTGTTATTACCAAGGACTCCCCTATCTTAAAGACTTTTATCTTGAAGTCCACTATGAGGGAACCGAAGCACAGAATATAGCAATCGCAAGAGTTATCGCGGAACGAAAAAAGACTGTATACGCCACCTCGCTGATGAGCGGCGCAATAATCGTTGACAATGGAAAAATAAAGACGCTTGGAGACGTAAAAACATTTACCTGCGACAACCTTATCAAGCCCATACGCGTTAAGGCTTACAACAGCGACAGTGCGGCACAATATGATCTTGCAAAGTACTGTGAGGAAGTTGAAAACGATATTGAACAGGCAATATTCTGGTACCGCAAATCCGCGCTGCAGGATCACGATTTGGCTATCGAAAAATGCCGCGAGTTGGGAGTTGACCTTAACGCCCCAAACCTCGGGCGCGAAGAGATCCGCAAGGAATTGAAATGCCGAATTTATCCGCTCGGTTATCTCGAAAGATACAAATTCACCGTAATCTGCGCCAATTATCAGGGTAAATGGATCCTTTCCAAGCACAAAAAGCGCGACACTTGGGAAACGCAGGGCGGTCATATTGAAGCGGGAGAAGACCCCATCGAATGCGCGCGCCGCGAGCTTTTTGAGGAAAGCGGAATTAAAGACGCGGACATCTATCCTGTCTGCGACTATTGGGGTTTCGACTCGCAAAGCTGCTCGAACGGAATGGTCTTTCTCGCGGTCGTTCACTCGCTCGGCAAGCTACCCAAAAGCGAAATGAAGGAGATCGGGATATTCGACACCCTCCCCGAAGAGCTTACATACCCGCAGGTCTCGCCGAGGCTTTATGAGGAAGCCGAAAAACTATTGTCTACTTTATAAAGGAGAACCATTATGGAATTCAGAAAAATATTCGACACCATCCCCGAACAGTTTGACAAATACAGACCGCGTTATTCGGATGAGCTTTTTGCCGCGCTGATCGAATATGCGGAGATCGGAGAGGGCAAAACTATTCTCGAACTCGGTCCCGGCACAGGTCAGGCTACCGATCCAATCTTGGACACCGGATGCGATTACAACGCTATCGAGCTCGGTGAGCATCTTTATGCAAAGATGAAAGAAAAATACAGTCATTATCCGAACTTCAACATCGTAAACGACGATTTTATAACGCACAATTTCGGAGATCAAAAGTTCGATATGATCTATTCCGCCGCGACAATTCAGTGGATACCCGAGGAGATCGCGTTTTCAAAGACATTTGAGTTATTGAAACCCGGCGGAACCTTGGCTATGATGCTGGTGCGCGGCGATTACAAAACGCCGAACGAGAAGCTTTATAACGAGATCCAAAAGTCCTACGCAGCATACTACAAGCCCGAAACGCCGTACACACACGGTTCGTTCAAATACACAAGCGCGCCGGATTACGGCTACGTTGATTTTGAAAAACGTGAATTTTTCGGCAAACGCGAATTCACCGCGGACGAATACATCGCATACTGCGGAACGCATTGTGATCACCTTGTCATACCGGAGCCTTACAAAACCAGGTTGTTTGCAGGGCTCCGCGAAGCAGTGCTTGCGGAGGGAAATAAGATCGTGTTTAACGACACCTTCGTTCTATATTTGACTAAAAAGCCTCTGTAAAGGAGCATCCAAATGAGCAAATCGCAGAACATATTCGACAATCAGGAGTTTTTTGACGGCTACAAAAAGATCCGCAGTAACATGTACAGCGCCAACAACCTCGAGGAAAAGCCTGCGCTCTTCTCTCTTGCGCCCGACCTCGCGGGTAAGGCTGTGCTCGACCTCGGGTGCGGTTACGGCGAAAACTGCGCCGAATTCAAAGCGAGAGGGGCATCGACTGTTCTCGGCATCGATATTTCCGAGAAGATGCTTGCGGTCGCAATCGAGGAGCATCCCGATATCGAATTCATACGCGCGGATATGAGCGATCTTTCCTTCATCAAGGGAAAATACGACGTAGTTTTCAGCTCTCTTGCGGTGCATTACGTTGAGGATTTCTCCGCGTTTGCCAAGAGCGTTTACAAAGTATTGAATCCCGGCGGATACTTTATCTTTTCGCAGGAACATCCTCTGACAACAGCGCCTATCACGGGCGCGAGTTGGTTTCGGGATGACGACGGAAACGTGCTTCACTACAAGCTGACCGACTACGCGCGCGGCGGCAAGCGCAGCACAAAGTGGATCGTTGAGGGCGTTGAAAAATATCACCGAACCTTTTCCGAGATCGTCAATTCCCTCTGCGAGGCGGGATTTGTCATCGAAAGAATGATGGAACCCGTTCCGACTGAGGAAACGATCGCAATGGATAAGAGCTGGGAAAAGGATCTTCACAAGCCGAATTTCCTTTTGGTCAAGGCAAAAAAGCAATAGGTATAATTATGGAACAAAATCTTCATTTTTGGCAGGCAATAGACAAGCTCATATCATCGGGTAATATCGTCATCGACAGACCGAAGGGCAGCGCTCACCCGCGGTATCCCGAGATCAGATACGAGCTTGATTACGGTTATATAGAAAACACCGCCTCCATGGACGGAAGCGGTATCGACGTATGGCGCGGGTCTTTGACCGAAGAAAAATGCGACGCGATCATCTGCACGGTCGATCTTTGGAAGCGCGATTCCGAGATCAAGCTCCTCATCGGCTGCACGGAAGAAGAAAAGGCAATCGCGTATAATTTTCACAATGCATCGGAGTTTATGAAAGGAATTATGATCAGAAGATGAAACCGAGAGAATATATTGAATTTCTGAACAAAATCGAAAAGCTCAAATGCAACACGCGGCATTCGTGGACATCGAGCGGACGGCGTGAGAGTGTTGCGGAGCATTCGTGGCGGCTTTCGATCATGGCTATGCTCTGCGCCGACGAATACCCCGAGCTTGACATCAATAAAGTTATAAAAATGTGCCTCATTCACGATTTCGGCGAGGCAGTCACAGGCGACATTCCCGCTTTCAACAAGACCGAGGAGCACGAAAAGACGGAAGAAAAGGCGGTCAAGGATCTGCTTTCTTCTCTTCCCGATGACATTCGCGCCGAGCTTTCCGCGCTATTTGATGAAATGAACTCCCTCAAAACGCCCGAAGCAAAACTCTTTAAGTCGCTCGACAACCTCGAAGCACTCGTCTCGCACAACGAAGCCGACATTTCAACCTGGATCCCCCTTGAATACGAAGAAAACCTCGTCTACGGTCAGAAAAATTGCGAATGGTCGGAGTGGACAATGACGCTCAAAGAGGAGATAAAGAAGGATACTCTCAAAAAGATCGAGGAAAAAGGCAATAAATGAAGAATATCTGTGAAATTAACGACAAAATAATCCTCATGGCGGCGTTGAGGGAGTATGCAAAGTACAACAGATAGAAAGGCATCACAACATCAAGTCGCCCCGCATATCATGTAATGACATTACAATATGCGAGGTCAATATGTATCACAGAAGCAACAATATTAATATAAACGCGATCTTGCGCGGGCTGCCCGACGCGGTGGCGACTCTGCGCGGTGGCTCGGAGCATCCGGAGATTAACGGAAGTGTCAAGTTCTATCAGACGGCGCGCGGAGTGCTGACAGTTGCAGAGATATTCGGTCTGCCTGTTTCGACCGAGAAATGTGGGAACGACATTTTCGCTTTCCACATTCACTCGGGTGCGTCCTGCACGGGCAATGAGGAAGATGAATTTGCCGATGCCGAAACACATTACAATCCCGCAGGCTGCCCGCATCCCTACCACGCGGGCGACATGCCGCCTCTCTTCTCCGCCGGAGGCACTGCGTTCCTTGCCTTTCTCTCCGACAGATTCACGGCGGACGAGATCGTCGGCAAGACTATCATAATTCACGACTCCCCCGATGATTTCACCACCCAGCCCTCGGGTAACGCAGGCAACAAGATCGCCTGTGGTGAGATAGTCGGAGTAAGGCGTTAAGAAAAGGGGCTGAGTCATTAACTTAGCTCGAAAAAAAGAAAAAGCGGATGCATTTTACCGAAAAGGTATTGAGCATCCGCTTGCTTTGTTGTATAATTAAATCGCCAAAGATAACCAACAAGAAAGCGAGATAATTATACACCAAT
>JAZSOQ010000020.1:0-11875 GCA_045537015.1 Eubacteriales bacterium | reverse complement strand
AAACAGGTCGATTATCTGGTCGGTAGCGTAGGCGATCCCCGCCTGCTTCATCGCCGCAGGGGTGTCACCGAATTTATCAACAAGCGCCTTGAAGCGCTGAGCCATAAACGAGCCCGAAAGCTTTATGGCGCGATCGACCTGATTTCCGTTTGTTATGGGCATAACTCCCGGAATTATCGGGACTGTTATCCCCGCCTCGCGGATCTTATAGAGGAAATTATAGAGCAGATTGTTGTCAAAAAACATTTGCGTGGTAAGGAAATCACAGCCTGCGTCGACCTTTTCCTTCAGATATTTTATATCTTCCTTCTGATTTGTGCTTTCGGGGTGTATCTCGGGGTAGCAAGCGCCGCCGATGCAGAAATCGGCGCCCGATTCCTTGAGCTCACGGACGAGCTCTACCGCATGCTTGTAGTCCCAATGCGAACGGTCGGCGTTTTCCAGTCCCGCGGGAATGTCACCGCGCAGAGCCATGACATTTTCGATTCCCGCTGCTTTCATGTTCTCAATGCGATCGCGGACGGTCTCGCGCGTCGAAGAAACGCAGGTCAGATGCGCCAGAGTCGGCACGCCGTAATTCGCCTTGATATTCTTAGCTATATCGAGAGTGTACTTGCTCGTTCCGCCGCCCGCACCGTAAGTGACGCTCATAAAAGAGGGGCGGAGCTTGGCGATCTCCTCGGTTGCGTGCTTGACGCTTTCAAAAGCCGTGTCTGTCTTGGGAGGGAATACCTCGAATGAGAGGGAAAGCTTGTCATTATTAAAAAGTTCGGTGAGTTTCATCTTTTTGCACCCATTTTTTGAAAATATATAATAATTATATCACAATAATTGTACTAAATCAATAGATATAGGAAAAACGGCAAGCTGAAACTTGCCGTTTTTTTATAATATAATAGAACCGCCCGCACGCATCTTTTCGCGAAATGCAGAAAAATCTATAGCCTGTACCGTCTTACCAGAAGTCAGCGCCTCGAAGCAAGCGACACCCGCTGCTTCGCCCGTCTGGTTGAGCGAGATCATAACGCGGAGCGCGCCGTGGGCATCCTTGTCGGAGTCGATGCAGCGTCCGCATATCATAAGATTCGGGATATTTTCGGGCAGGATCGAGCGGAAGGGGATCTGCCAATAGGTCGGATAGGGTCCGTCATCTGTGCGCCAACGGACTTCCTCGATCTCGCCGCACGGAGTGCTGTGCCGCTCCCAACCGTCGAGGTAGCGGAAGGTTGTCGGCATTTGAGCAGTCACCGACGAACTGCGGCAAAAACGCCCGTGCAGCTTCCGCCGAGGATGACTATATCAACGTCGTTTATTACCTTTATATTCCTTGCGGGTTCTCTGATTGTGTTCATGGCGTTTCCTTTATTCAATAGTAATCGAAATATCTCCGGTATCGGTTCTGATCTTGCAAAGACCGCCCTCAGTGCTCTGCGGAACTCGGATGTCGCCCGTGTCGGAGTCGGTGTCGAAGATCTTCGGTGTGAGGAGATACCCCGTAACGTCGCCCGTGTCGGTCTTTATGCTGATCGTTTCGGCATCGGAGGAGTCAAGCTTTACGTCGCCCGTTGAGGTTTCTACGTTCAAGGAGTATGAAAGACAGCTCAGCAGCGAGATCCTTCCGGTGCTTGCGTTGATCTTGATATCCCTCTCTGCGATCACGTTTTCGAGCATAATAAATCCCGTCGAGGTCTCGGCTTCGAGGCTGTTGCATTTTATATCGCGAAGCTCAACCCTGCCCGTGCTTGCTTTGGCTCTGACATTGTTTTCTGCTTCAATATTTTCGAGAGTGATCTTACCCGTCGATGCCTCAGCATCGAGCCGTGAGAGCTTCTGCTTGCTGACCGAAATACTTCCCGTATCGCTTGCAAGCGCAAGCTCCTGCTCTATCGAAGCGCGGAAAACGATCGCGCCGGTAGAGGTCGCAATGGAAGACCCTTGAAACTTAAAGCTCTCCGGAATGTTTATATGACCCGTGTCCGAAGCTGCAGCCAGCGAAATATACTCGGCTTCGGGAAGATAGAGAGTTAGACCTGCTTCTCCGAGATTTATGCCGATGAAGTTATACCACTTGCGCGTATCAACGGTTTTGATTGTGAGGATGTCACCCTCGACACTCGCCTCGATCTTAAAATTGTCGCTTTCATCGCCCACGATCTTGCAGATACCGTCCGTGGAGGGCGCGAGATCGATATCATGTATCTGCGTTGCTATAACGATGTATTTGAAATTGCCCTCGACGGTATGAGTGACTTCCTCATAGCTTTCGGTACCGAAATTTTTGAAGTCGAATTCCGCCATTGAAAAAGCGGCTCCCGCGATTGCAATACCCGCCACGATAAGGCAGACGGCAACGATTATTGTAACTGTGCTTTTTTTCATTTATTTATCTCCTTTCGGAATTAAGAGCGATTTGATAAAGACCTTGGTAAGCCAGACCATACCCTTTACTGTACCGATGCAGAGGAATAGCCAAAGAATACCGAAGCCTGCGCAGAGAAGTCCCGCGCCGATCAGAAAAAGTCCCGAGGTGGCGTTGCCTATGATAAAAATGGGCAGAGAAGCAAGAATACCCGCCAAAGCTGCTGCAAAAAAGGCAATGTCGACCGCAAAAAAAGCGACGATCACCGACCAAAGGGTAACATATACCGAAAATATGACAGCTGCCGCCGAGATAAGCAGCGGGAACCAAAGCGGAAAGCCGATGATGATCACGGCGATCTCCCATCCGCGGAAGGAGCGTTTCGGCTTGACCCTTTCTTTTATTATTTTCGGAAGCGGTGTGTCCTTGATGATCTGTGCGCGTATCTCATCGATCGTTCCGAGAGCCGCAACTGCTTCCTCCTCCGAAAGCCCTTCCTCGATGCGGTCGTCGATCATCTCGGAATAGTATTCAAGACTTTTTTCAATATCTTCCGCGGGCAGTCCCGCAAGTGCGGCTGCAAGCTCGATCAAAAATTGCTCCTTATTCATTGTCACCGTCCCCTTTCGTCACAAATTTATATATTGACATGATCTCTTTCCATTCGTTTTTGAAATCCTCGATGCGCCCGAGACCCGCCTGCGTGATGTGATAGTATTTTCGCAGTCTGCCGTTATGCTCGGCGGTGCGGACGGTGAGCAATTCCGCCGCTTCGAGCCGGCGGAGGATGGGATAGAGGGTTGATTCGGAGATCTCAATGAACGGCTTTATGTCCTTGATGATCTGATATCCGTAGGAATCTTCTTCCTTGATCGCCGCAAGCACGCAAACGTCAAGAAGCCCGCGCTTCATTTGAATATCCATCTGATACCTCCTTTTACACAATACTACGTTACACATAGTATATCATATACGGGATGGATTGTCAATAGGTTTTATAGAAAAAAAGCACCGAAAATCGGTGCTTTTCTTAAAAATTGCTTGGTGCATACCGTACAGTAACGATATGAACCTCTTTGTGTTTTTTTAGTACCTTGTAAATTATGACATAGTTTTTCACGAATAATTGACGGTAGTTTTTGTTTGCATAGATACCGTTTTGTCTTATCGCACCGCGTTCGGGAAAATACTCTAAATTGACGATTGCTTTTTCCAAAGCGTCAATCATTTTTTCTGCTGCAAGAGGTTCGGAGATATTGTTTGCGATATATTTGAATATTTCTTCGAGATCGCGGTTTGCACGTGCATATAATTTGACAGAATAATTATCCAAAATATTTTCTCCGCAATGCGCTCAGCGATTCTTTTGCATCAAGTAGGACTCCGTCGCGCTCAAATTCTTTTTCAGCTTCGTGTATAGCCGAATCGTTTTTTATTGTTTCTATCAATTCTTCATAGGCTTCAATGCTCATAACAACGAGGTCGCCATAGCCGTTTTTGGTTATGAATATCGGCTCTTTCTTTGCGTGACAAAGCTCCGATATTTCGGTTGTGTTTCGTAAATCTGTGATCGGTTTGATCTGCGGCATAGTATCGCCTCCTTTCTGTACATTATTATATCATAATAGTGTACAAAATTCAAGAGGATAACAAAAAATATTATTGACGTAATTGTTATTTCTTGCATTTCTGAATCTCTTTGATCTTTACAACGAAATTCAGGTTGATCGCCTCGGCGTTGCCCTTCTTTTCGATAAGGATCGCGCCCTCGGTGACTTCCTTGATCACTCCTGTGTACTGATTGCCGTCAAAGGCATAGATGATGCATTCTTTTTCGATAAATCTTTTTGCAAGTTCAAACATTTTTTTATTCTCCAATTCATTATTAATTATTTTATTTGCTAAAAAAGTTCTTTTTCTGCGTCTTTGCGCGGGCAGTATGACAAAGAGCAGGATCCATATTGGTATGAATGATGCTATTGTTGAGGGTTCCATTTTTACCTCCGATCATTTTTTGCTTTAAGATAATTTACGACGGCGTAGGTGAATACCGCGATGTAGAGGAGCAAGACTCCGGCTATTACACCTGCGGCGGCGTAGTTGCGAGTGCTGAATATATTAATAACGAACTGCGGCACAAGGCAGCAGAAGAAGATAATGAGAAGCGGGAGCATCCTGCCTTTGAGCACTCGTTCCATCATTTGCAATTTTGACTCATTATCGCAGAAGATCTCTTCGTCACCGTTCATCTCGGCCGCGGGCTTGCGGAAGTAGGAGTATCCCGCGTATTCCTGAATATGCTCCCAACCGCAGTCGGAGAACATCTGAAGATATTCGTCCTTATGCTCCTTTGAATCCTGATTGTAGTCAAGCTGATAGATCACGTCCGCGGGGGTGCATTTTTCAAAATGATAAACGCCGAGCCCAGTGACCTTCAAGAACCTCCAACCCGATTTGTGCATCTCGCGGAGGTATTTTTCCTCTTTTTCGTATTCAAAGATGCTGAAATACCTGAAGAACTTTTTGCAGTAGTTTGTGTTTTTCATTCTGTTTCTCCCTTCGCAATCTTATAAAGAAGCTCGATTCTCTTGATCTCAAGCGCGAGGACTTCCTCGCCGAGATCGGTGATCTTATAGATCTTGCGTTTGTCCTCCTCACGGATAAAGCGTATGACGCCGTCCTTTTCCATTTTTGAAAGGCTTCCGTACATCGTGCCCGGGGCGAGCCTGATAGCACCGTCCGTGAGCTTTTCGACCGTTTGAACGATCCCATACCCATGGTTTGGCTCGCGAAGGCAGAGAAGAATGTAAAATGCGGTTTCCGTCATCGGAACGTAGACCTTTTTTATATGCTGATCCATTTCTTCCTCCTTGTGTCTCACTGCGATATATCGCACTTCGATGTATCGTACCTATATTATATCGCACTTAGATATATTTGTCAATAGGTTTTTGAAAAAATATTGAAAAAAGCACCGCTTTTTTGCGGTGCTGAAAATTAAAGCTGTTTTTTATTGAATATCGGTATGCTTGCGATGAATGATACGGCGATGACAGCAAGAGTGAGTATAAGCGCTGCCGCATAATCTTTTGGGGATGATTTACCGTAGATCAGCGAATTGCCGTCAAGAAGCCGCGTTGGCAGGTATTCATTGAGCTTGGGGATGACAGAGAGGATGTAAGACAATACAAATACCGCGCCGATTCCCATGAGGACTCCTGTGTTTGACTTTGCGACTGTTGAGAAGAATACTGCAAGCGCGACGGCAAAAATTCCTATCAGCCAACCGCAGACAACAGAGAAGAGCAGGCTTTGAGCTATGCCGTTATCCCAGAAATAGGCGTTGTATGCGTAAGTGATGCCAAACGAGAGCCAATAGAGGGCGGACCAGAGGATCGAAATAACGATTGCTTTAGCGGTAACGACGGTGCTCCTTTTCAGTCCCTTTGTCAGAGAAAGTACAAGCGTTCCCGATTGATACTCCTTTGCAAAGCTGTTGCTTTCAAAGAGAATGAAAGCTATCAGCCCTATGGGCAGATTTTTGAAAAACTGCACCCATGAATCAAGCGCGGATACGGTTACTTCTGTGACAGTCATGCCACTCTCGGCAAGCGTGTCCGCCATTGTTTCAAGAAGCCACGGCGTAAGCTTTGCTATGGCGGGATTCATTATGCCGAGCATAATGAAAATTATGACGAGTATGGTGATCTTTCCGGAGCGGATATGCTCGGTCACTTCTTTTTTTATGAAAGCGGCAAGATTGCTCATTTGTCGATCACCTCCATAAAGAGCGATTCGAGGGTAGGTTCAATACGCTCTATCTTCAAAATGGAAATATTTCGATCGCAAATGAAACGCAGGATCTCAGCGTGTGCGTGGCTTGATTCGCTGAAGTGGAGGATGCCTTGGTCGTCACGTGCGATCCCGCTGAACGTGTCACAAAGTATTTCGGCATCCGAATGTCTTTCCGTCAGGATCGTATATTCATCACGTCTGTATTTGGTTTTGATATCGGAAAGCTTGCCCTCAACTCTTATTTTGCCATCGTCAAGTAGCGCAACATCGGTGCAAATGCGCTCCACGTCAGATAAGATGTGTGTCGAAAAGAGGACCGTCGTCTTCTCGCGCACAGCGAGAAGAATATCGAGGATCTCTTTTCTTCCCACGGGATCGAGCGCGGACGTCGGCTCATCACAAATAAGGAGCCTCGGGCGGTTCAATAATGCTTGCGCAATGCCGAGCCGCTGTTTCATTCCGCGTGAAAAGCCTCTGATACGGTGTTTTTCATTTTGGAGACCTACGAGCTCAAGCAACTCGGAGCTTCTCGCGGCGATTTCAACCCTATCCATGCCCGTGATCTCGCCGCAAAATGTGAGATATTCGGACGCATTCATGAAGGAATAAAATTCCGGGACATCGGGAAGGTAACCGATATATCGGTTTGTCGCAGTCTGACCGTAAACAACGCGCTCGCCCGCAACATCGATCTCTCCCGAATCTGCTTTAAGCAGACCGAGTACCGTTTTCATCGTTGTGGTTTTGCCCGCGCCGTTTTTGCCGATAAATCCGAAAATACTGCCTTCGGGTACTGAAAGATCAAGCCCACGGAGAACTTCTTTGTCGCCAAAGCGTTTATAGAGTCCCGTGATCTTCAGCATATCCATTTACGAGTCCTCCCGTCCGAGGATAAAATAGAGAATGGGACCGAGAAAATTCATAAACACGATCGTGATAATGAGCCAGAGTGCACGATTACCCCTTTTATAATGCTCGTGGGTCAGAATATGCCAAAGAGTATAGCCCAAAAGCGCGAACTGGGCGACCACGAGAGGTATCAGAAAGGGCAAAAATTCCATAATTTCATCCATTTTTCTTGTTCTCCTTTCCATAGACCTCAACACAGAAACCCTTATGTCCGCATTCGGGGCAGCGGAGCTTGCGGGTCGTGGGGGTATGATTTGCCCAGAACATTTCTTTGAAGCTCGGCTTGAAGACGTGATTGCACTTCGGGCAGATGTATTCCACGCGCTTGTAGTAGAATATGCTCATCCAAGTTGCAATAGCAATTACGATGGGCAGACCGATGGCGAGGAAGGGCCACCAGATGCCCTCAAGGATTCCGAGCATAAGTGTGCCGACCTCGGCGATCTCGGCGATGATGCCTATGATTGCCATAGTCCAGCGCATACGGTAAAGTTTCTTTTTGTTTTCCATTTGGATTGCTATATCACCTAAAGATTCAAGGGAGAAGTTGGAAGCCTTTTTGAGTCCGCGGCGAAGTTCTTCGACCATATCGAGCTTTTTTTGCAGAATATCCGATTCGGCTCGCAGTTCCGCCTCGTGCTGATCGAGAATGATCGAAATGACGCTTTCGGGGTCGTCTTCAGCGAAAAGCTCACCGATCGTGTTGATCGGCAGACCCATCTCGCGGAGAAAACAGATCGTCTTCATCTTTGATAGATCGTCTTCGGAATAAAGACGTCTGCCGCCCTCGGAAAGCTCACTCGGAATCAGAATTCCGCGCGTATCGTAATATTGAACCGTCCGCACCGACACGCCGCAAAGCTTTGCGATCTCTCCCGTTGTGTATTTTGACATAGCATTCACCTCCTTACACCCATAGTTTAGCATATTACGCAGCGTCACAAGCAATACCCTACGCAGGATGATTTTTTACCGATCGTTAAAATTTACGAATTTGTGCTCGCCCGCGAGCAGAACACTGTCTTTATATTTTACTTCAATATCGCCTTCTATATTTATGCAAAGGTCAATATTCTTTTTCTCCCGCGTCCATTCGACGGTGATCCTTCCGCACCCGAGCTTAGTTGAAGCGCAAACGTGATCGACTTCCGCGGCAAAATACGGCGCGATCTCGATTACTTTATCAACCTTTATGCCCGCAAGCATACTGTAAAGAATTGCGTCAACACTTCCGAACATACAGTGATTTTGGGATTTACCGCCCTTCCATTCTTCGGGGAGAGTAGTCTTTCCGCGCGTCATATCGAGCCACGAGGGGTAGGTGTCCTGAAGGAGAAGCTTCATCGCGATGTCGCCTCTGCCGTGGTCGCGCAGGACTTCCGGTACGTACTTCGTGCCGAGAATGCCCGTTGTGAGATGGTAGTTATGTGCCTCGATATTGGCGCAAAGCTTTTGGGCAGCCGATTCGATGTCTTTTTCGGGAATAACGCCGAGCTTCAGCGCAAATGAGAGGCTGAACTGCGAATTTCCGTCGAAAATAACATTTACTGCATCGTAGAAGGTATCAAGAATGATCTTTTTCTGTTCTTCGATCAGTTTTTCGAGCTCGGAATAATCTTTGCCGAGTGCTTCAAGCACTTTTTTCGCGATTATGAGATTGTAGAGATAGTAGAGCGTCGAGCAGGATTCGGGATCGCCGCGCGTCCATCCCTCGTCGCGCGACATCCAGTCGCCGTAACGGGTTTTGGGATGTATCGGTCCCTGTGTTTTGAGAAATTCGATATAGCGCATCAGTACGGGAGCGTATTTCTCAAGGACCGTGCGGTCGCGGTAGAAGAGGTAGTGATCCCAAAGGATTACGGAAAAACCTGCCGACCAGTCGATCGAGTGGAACTGATCGTGCCACGGGGCGATATGGGGCATAGCACCCGATTCGGTATGCACGCAAACGGCAATATCCTCGAGGAATTTGCGGTAATAGGAGTTCATATCGAAGTTATAAAGGCACACAAGATCGGTGATGTGCGCGTCACCCATCCAACCCAGGCGCTCGGAGCGCTGCGGCGAGTCCATCGGGAAGCTTTGCAGCGCGGATTTTTGTGTGCGGATAATGACATCGTGCAGGCGGTTGATATCCTCATTGTCGCACTCAAAATATCCCGCCCCGTCAATGTCTGCATAAACGTGGAAAGCCTTTACTTCAAGCAGCTCTGCCATGCAGTTTTCGATCATTATCTCAACGACCGAGAAACCGCAGAAGCTGAATGAAGGCTCGTAGACCTCGATTCCCTCGCCCGAGAGGATATATTCGTCAATATTTTCGGCATCCGCGTTTGAAACGGTATCGAGATAGCCGTCGCGCATCGACTCGGCATAGCGTATGCGAATCTTTTCGCCGCGCTCGCCGCGCACTTTGATGCGAACCCACCCCGAAATATTTTCGCCAAAAACGTGAATGGTCTTCCCGTTTACGCGCTTTTTGACTGCGATGGGATCAAGCTCGGCTCTTTTGGTGATGTGGAAATATTCGTTCTTTTCAAGGCGGCGCGTCGGGCTTTCGATGCGAAGTGCGTTTTGCCACGCGCTGTCGTCGAATCCGTTTTTCTTCCATCCCGTCTGCTCGAGCCGTGCGTCACAGCGTTCACCGTCGTAGTAGCAGTTATGCGTGATCGCGCCGTGCGAGCATTTCCAGCTTTCGTCGCAAAAATATTCTTCGCACCGTCCGTCGGGGTAGGTGACGGTCATTTCAAACGAAAGGCAAGGGTCGCCGTAATAAGCCGCGCGCCATCCCCAATATTTCTTCGGGGTCGAAAAACGCGCGTTTCCGAGCTCGACGGCAACGGTGTGTGTGCCTGCGGAGAGCAGAGAGGTAACGTCAAATTCGTCATAAAGCGCGAGCTTGCGGTAAGCCGTTTCGAGAGGTGAGAGCGAATAGTTGCCGACCTTTTTGCCGTCTATATATAAATGGTAGAAACCGAGACCGCAGATCTTGATCTTCGCCTCGGCGGGTGCCCCAAAAAATGTGTATTCTTTACGGAAAATCACACTTGATTTTTCCGGATTGATGCTTTTCAGATTAGCTTCAGCAATTCCCCCCCATCCTTCGCCGTTTTCTCCGAAGGGCAATCGGGGAATAATTCTCTTTGCGATCCAATATTTGTTAGTCATAGTATTCTTCTGCTTAAAAGTTCAATAAAAATGAAATTTGCTTCGGCAAATTTCTACCTTAACATTCCGCGAAGCGGAATATTTCACTCGCACAAAGTGCGAATTTCACCTTGCGAAAGCAAGATTTCATATTTCGCCGAAGGCGGAATATTTCACTGCAATAATGACAACTCTTGAGTTGTCATTATTGCAAAATGCCCGAAAGCCTGATGTTCAAGGCTTTCGGGCAATGTAGATATTAGTTATTCTTTATAGCTGCGAAGCTGTCGGTTATGTCCTTGAACAGTTTGGAGAGCTGTTTCTCCAGACGTTTGCTGAGAGATGCCCAGGGAGTGCCTGCGATAGCGGCGTTATCCCACTGGTCGCTCATTGCGTTGAGAGAGGAGTTGAACAGACGTCCGAAGTCGAATACGATGCTTTCGCGGATGATGTCGTACATTTCCGACTCAACCGAGGTCTCGGAATATCTGAGCTTCATGGTCATTTCAAAGATTGCGGGAGTGGTGAGACGGTAAGCCTCGCTTGCCCAGCACTCAAGAACAGCCGCTGCGCGGTTTACATCCTTCGAGAGGGTGTAGATAGCGTAGAAGGAGCAAGGGTTACCTACAACGGTGTAGTGTCTTTCCTGATCCTTGTCGAATTTGGGTATCGGAACGATACCGTAGCTGAAGCTTACTTCAGAAAGACGGTTTGCAATGTCATGGTGACGCGCCATGCTCATAAGAGCATTTCCGTTGAGGAAGGGCGTGCGGTAGTTGGAAGAGTCGATGTAAGCATCACCCTGCTTGATCCAGCCTCCGACTATATCTACAAGATTTGCTGCCTTTTCGGAGGTGTAGTCGGGCGAGATCTTCATAAGAATTTCAGGGTCCTTTTCAGCCTGCTTGAGACCTGCACCGTAGTAAACTGCGTCAAAGTGCCAGTTAAGAGAGGTGAAGCCGTAGAAGTCGTTTTCGTTCTTAGTGTTGCTGGCGTCAAGATCCTGATAAAGATCCTTGGTCAGGATCTGGATGGTTTCCATTGTCCAGTTGCCTTCCTTAACGTAGGTGGAGGGCTCAACAAGACCGGGATACTGAGCGAGGATATCCTTGTTGTAGAAGATAGCATACATCTGGTGAATGGAGTTTGTGGCAACATCACCTGTTACGAAGTAGAGTGCGTCGCCGATAGTAGCGGTATCAAGCATAACTGCGGGCCACCAGGGCTTTTCAAAATCAAGGTGTTCCGCCTGCATAAGGTCTGCGCAATAGCCGTACATAGCGGTGAGCGCGATGGTACGGGAGTGTGCGGACATAAGGTCGTAGGTCTGGTCGCCCGAAGCGTACATATTACCTACGTGATCGGCGTATTCCTTGCCGACGTTGTTGTTGTACTGACCCTTGATGTCAATCCAGTCAAGGGTAACTTTCAGCTTGTCTTCAACGTTTGCGTTACGCTCGAAGATCGCGTCGTTTACAAGCTCGCCGTTGGTGTCTTCAACGAAGAACTCGGGGTTCTCAACGTCATTCCACCAAAGAACTGTGATGATTTCGTTGCCGAAGTCAAGCTCGGGAAGGTTGCTCTTGAGGAAGCCGTCTTCGTCGTAAAGATCGTCGGTAACTTCGCCTTCAGAGCCGGAGGGAGCGTTTGTTACTGTGGGGGCGG
>JAZSOQ010000036.1:0-28841 GCA_045537015.1 Eubacteriales bacterium | reverse complement strand
AGTATTGTAAACTTTTCTCAAGCGAAAACTTTACAATCTCCACCTTGACGAGGGCTTACCTACGATTCCTACTGGCTTACCTATCCTCTGACACAAATGACTTACCGATGCGCTGATTTTTCATTTTGTCGCATCTTTCTGACCACTGACCACTGTTTACTGACCACTACTCTTCCACTCCGTTTTCAAGGAATTCGAAGCTCATATCATCTGTATCAAGCTTCGCGCGAACAGAAATTGGCAGGATCGCGCCGTTGGCACCGTGGCCGAAATCCTCGTTGCGGATAACGGGGATGTTATACCGCTTGCCTATACGGGTGAGGATGTCGTCGATCACAGGCGAGGGCTCGAGGGAGTAATGGCCGAAGATGAGGGCTTTTGCTCTCTTGAACACGCCGTGATGTTCGAGGGTGGTGAACCACTTTGAAACAACGGATGCGTTCGAGAACTTTTCGTGATCCTCGATGAAGAGTATGATGTCCTCGTCGGGGAGCTCTTTGTACCATTCAAGACCGAGCAAAGCGGCGAAATTCATAAGATAACCGCCGACAAGGATTCCCTCGGCTTTGCCGAGTGTAAGGGCGCGCCATTCGCTGTTCTTGACGTATTCGAGATCGGTGGACATAAGACGTTTTTCAAAATTGATAAGCGTGTAATCAATCGGAGGCTGCTCGAAGAATCGGGGAGAGGAGCCATAGAATGTGACAAGACCCGTCATGTGATTTACGGCGTTGAGAACGGTGGTGCTGTCGCTGTAACTGCAAAGGATCTTGGGATTCTTTTTGATATTCTCATAATCTATGAAAGGAAGTATCTCGTTTCCGACTTCTCCGCCCGTGAAAAAGACCATTTTGACCTCGGGGTCTGCGATCATGGTGTTGAAGTCCTCTGCTCTTTCCTCGATGCTGCCCGCGTAATCGTTGGTGGTCGAGAAGAGATATTTTGAGAATTTCACCTTATATCCAAGCTGACGCAGATTCTCTGCAGCGCGCTCAATGGGGTCACGCTTGGCTCTGTATGAAGGAGCGATGAAGCCTATGGTATCGCCCTTTTGCAGCATTTTCGGTTTGATCATTTAGTATGTCCTCCAAAGTATGATATGCATAAATTATAATGTCGAAAAAGAAAAAAGTCAAGTTCTTTTAGCAAAAAAACTTGACTGCGGTGCGATAATATGTTAAAATGTATAAAATTAACCGTTTGGAGAAATCGCATTGTTATTAGCAGCAAAGAGAAAGAAAACAACCGCGTCGTTTGACGACAAATTGCTTTTATTTGCGGAAGGAGAAAGACTCCCCTTCACTTACCGTTCGCCCGTACCCGAAATCACACCTTATTCGTTCGCAGAAGTAAGGATGATCGAAAGGATCGGCGAATTTGAAATATCACGCGCGGATAAGGATCTTATTTGCAGATATATCGGCAAGCCATCGGGTTTTGCTTTGATTGCGCCTTTGGCTGAAGAAGGCGACGTTTTTGATAAGGCTGAAGTCGTTATCGGCTATCTGCGCGCCGCGTATTCGCTTGAGCTTTCGGCGAGATGCATTGAGGGATTTGAGGATATTATCTTCCGACTTGCGGAAAGATGCGGATGTCTTACCGACATTTATCGTGAGGATGACACAAAACCGATACCTATTGCACAAGGCAAGCCCGATTCCGCGTTCATTGCGGTTTCCTTGCCGATAATCGCGCTTATGTACCGCCGCATATCGGCTTTGCGCGGATTCAATTTCAAGATCACCTTTGCGGACGGGCTTCCCTGCCTCGTTTTTTCGGCAAAAGTAATCTTGCCCGACGGCGACTGTATCGACGATATTCCCGAGCACTGCCGTCTTTGCAAGCTTTCAAATACAGATGAAATCTCTTATGTTTACCGAATGAGCGAGATCGACGAGATATGCGATGGCGGGCGGATGTTCAAGCTATCCCTCGCAATTTGTCCGCAGACAGTTGACCCGCGAGGAATCCTTCGCGCGCCCGAATGGAAAATGTATACCGAAAGTATTCTCTCCAGAATCGACCTTGACGTGCCCGGAAGGTTCTGACGAAAAGAGCATTGGAACGCAAATCCAATGCTCTTTTTCTTATTTCAAAATCAGTTCCATTCCAATCTTCTGCTTATGCAGTCCGATGGATTCATAGAAGGCAAGCGCGGGCTTGTTGTCAGCCCATACGTTGAGCGTCACGTTGTAGCATCCGCACTCCTTGGCGTATTCAACAACGTAATTGTAAAGCGAGCGTCCGATGCCCTTGCCGCGGATGTTTTCGTCCACACAAAGGTCGTCGATGTAAAGCGTTTTCACATCGGTCAGAATATTGTCGTCCTTGTGCTGAACGAAAATACAGAATGCATATCCGAGAACCTCGCCGTCACTTTCGGCAACAAATATCGGGCGGGTATCATCCACAAGGATGGCGTCAAGCTCGGCATCCGTATACTTCTTTGCTCCGCTTTTGAAAAGATCGGGGCGGGCGTTATGATGCACTTCAAGAACCTGCGAAAGAAGTTCACCGAGCCTTGCTTTATCTTTTGTATCTGCGCGTCTTATTTTCATTTTAATATGTAAAATCGTCCCTTACTATATTTTCAATCTCGGGAGCGTTCTTTTCGAGGAAGGATTTTGGGCCGCAAACGATCATAATGAGATCCTCGGTGTGCTTGACGTCGCGCAGATAGGGGAATTTATCAAGTGCGGCGGAAAATGCTGTTACATTTTCATATTTCTCGGTCGAGTCATCGGTTTCACCGACTGTAACGATCTTGTCGATCTTTCCGCCAAGCTCTTCATCGGATGCAACGCGTTCGAGGATCGGCGTGCTCTTGGCAGTTTCGGAATCGATAATGATATTGACGCGTCTTCCTCTCTCCGAAACGATCGAGCGAAGATCGCTGAGAACGAAATCGACAGCCTGAACGTCGGCGTGCTCAAAGGCACAAAGGAGGGTGTAGGGCTTGATCGAGATCATCTCGCCGCGCCAATCCATCTTTCTGCCGTTGATTGCTGCATAAGCATCCTCGTCGGTGATCTTGATCCTCAGCTTTGCAAGCTCGCGGATAGTGGTGAGGGTACTTGCGGAGAGCGCGACCATCGACTGAAGCTGAGTGCCCGCGACCGCGCTGAAATTACGGTATGTAAAGGGAATTCCCCGGAAACCGGGAGTACTCGTTTCTATCTCACCGCGGGCTACTACTGCGTGGTTGCAGTTGAGCTCCGTACAAAGATTATAAAGCATACGGCGGCTTTCCTTTTGCTGAGGCGCGCTTATGATCTCCTCAACACCGCGGCGGGCGATGAGCTTTATCATATCAGCCTCTTCGGGGAATATCTCGTTGCAATGGATCATCTTCGGCTGAGGAATGATCGAGGCAACTGCGGCGGGCATATGTCCGAGGTCGATCTGCATAATGATATGTGAGATTCCCATCTCGGAGCAAGCGCAAAGCGCGCCGAGAAGAAAGACCTCGTAAACGCAGGGACGAGCGTATTCTTCTTCGCTTTTTGAAGTGAGCGAACGCTCGACAGTGCGAATTACTGTCATTATACGGGAGATCACCTCCGCGGGAAGTGCTTCACCATTGACGGTAATTGCAGTTTCGGGCGAACGGGTAACATCAAAATTTATCGTTGCGCTACTGACGCCCGCGTGCTTGAGCGCGGCGCTGACGGACATAGCCGTATATGCAGCGTCCTGTCCCACAACAGCGAGGGTGATGCCGTTTATAGGTCTGACTGCGAGATTTTTGCAGACGGCGTCGCTGAGGATTTTATAATGTGCGGAAAGGTTGCGGATTGGTTCTGTGGGTAGCTGTGTCAGATACTTTCTGACTGTGTGGATCTTCATGGTTCCTCCGAGGTAGTTGCGTAAATGTGTTCGATTGGGTTTATTTCAAAAAGGTAAGTGTATTTCCGTCGCCCAAAAGGAATGCGGCGGTGTTCTCAAAATCTTCTCTGAGCTTTTGTGCGCGGGCACTTTCGGGGTCGAAATTCTTGATTCTGACGGCGCGGAGAAGAATGTTCTTCGGGGTGTCATCGGGGTCGACAAGCTCGCAGGCTTCGACGGTATATCCGCGGCTTGCAAGGTATGAAAGGCGAAGCGAATCTGTGAGGGCATCGCACATCTTTCGGCGCAGGATGGGATATTTCGAGACGAATTCAAGCTCGCGGCAGTCGATCTTTGCAGAGAGCTCGCGCTGACAGCAGGGTGTTGAGAGTATCACTCCCGCGCGGTGCGACGCGGCATAGCGAAGAACGATGTCGGTTGCGACGTCGCAGGCGTGGAGAGATACCACGAGATGCGGCTCCGTGCCGGGTGCAAATTCGTTTATATCTCCACAGATAAAGGTAAGTCCGTCATATCCGAGCCTGGAAGCAACGCCCGAGCAATACTCGATAACGTCAGCCTTGAGGTCAACGCCGGTCATTTCGACCTCGCGCTTTTTGATCGCGGTGAAATAATGGTATATTGCAAAGGAAAGATAGCTCTTTCCGCAGCAAAGGTCATAGATCAGAAGCTTTCCTTCACGAGGAAGGTTGGGATAAATATCCTCGACGTATTCAAGAAATCTGCAGATCTGTCTGAATTTATGCTGCTTTTTATCGTGGATCCTGCCGTTTTTGTCGCAGATACCAAGTTCGATCAGAAAGCTTTCATTGCCTGAAAGAATGTGATTCTTCTTTCTGTCGTTTGAAACCGCGCTGACGATCTTATCCTTTTCGACGCCCGAGAAAATGGCATTTTTGATCTTTCGGTCGCCCGAAAGGAGCTCTTTGCCCGATTTCGAGCATTTGAATTCGGCATCTCCGATGGTTGTCAGTATATTGATCTGCGAATGCGACAGCGCAAGTGCGCCGACTGTTTCCGCGTCATCGAGCGAGATGTTTTTTTGAATTGCCTTGCCGTCCTTCATCAGCGTTACGCGGCGGAGCATCAGCCGCTCGCCGATCTTGACGGGTGAGAGCTCGGTTTTCAGCTCTTCAGCCGATGTCGGCTTTGAGAAGACCGCCTTTTTGAGCACTCCCGCGCTTACTGCCTCAAGGATGAGGCTGACGGCATTATTTCTTGTTTCTGTCATTTGTCCTTTTTCTTTTCCCAAGGCATTTTGACTCGCGGCTCCTCACGGTTCATTATGCGCTTGATATTGGGTATATGTCTGCAAACGATAACAACGGTGATAAGGAAAGCTATCGGCATTCTGAAGCCCGCTGTCGCGCCGTCACCGTACATGATGGTGTACCAAAGATCGACAAAGAGAGGCATAAATATCGCAGTCATTACCGAAGCCATCGAAATGAAGCGCGTGCCGATTGCTATAATCGCAAATATGATAAGCATAAGAAGAAATACGGGAGGATCGCAGACGAGCATCATTGCAAACATTGCAAGTACGCCCTTTCCGCCCTTGAAGCGGTAGTAGATGGGGAAACAGTGTCCCATTACCACGAAAAGTCCCGAAATATACGCACCCGCGTATCCGAAGAACAGGTAGCCGAAGCAAATCGGAAGGATCGTTTTTGCGATGTCGCCGAAAAGGGTGAGCAGTCCGCCCGTCTTGCCGAATGTACGAAACATATTCGTCATTCCCGCATTTCCGCTTCCGTGGTTGCGGATATCGCTCTTATATTTTTTGGTCGAGATAATTATCGCCGCATTTACACTTCCGAGAAAATATCCCGCAGCCATCGAAAGAATGACGGCAACAACCATCAGAAGCCAGAACCAGACGGATTCCGCGGTCAGCGAAAGCTTCTCGGTGATAATACCGAACAGACCGTTTTCTATAATCTTTATGAGCATTAAAAGTCACCTCAAAAGTTGATTTTTGTTAAGGAAAACCAAGACAAAAGATAAATCAAGTCCAACATATATTATATCAAATCGCAAAGGAAATTTTATGATAAATTTGAAACTAAATTGTTATATAAACAATAATTTTTATTCAAGAAATTTGTCAAAATTAATTGCATTCAAGCAAGTTATATGGTATAATATATTATATTAGCAAAGCAAAACCAAGAAAGGCTACTAACTATGAAAAGATTAATGCTCGGAAACGAAGGCATCGCGCGCGGTCTTTACGAAGCGGGATGCGAGCTTGTTTCCTCTTACCCCGGCACTCCGTCAACGGAGATCACAGAATTTGCCGCAAAATACGCGGAGATAGATTGCGAATGGGCGCCCAACGAGAAGGTTGCTCTTGAGACCGCCTTTGGCGCTTCTCTCGCAGGACACAGAGCCGCTTGTGCTATGAAGCACGTCGGACTCAACGTTGCCGCAGACCCTCTCTTTACACTTTCCTACACCGGAATCAACGGCGGACTTATCATCTTTGTTGCCGACGACCCCGCTATGCACTCCTCGCAGAATGAGCAGGATTCGCGCAACTATGCCATCGCATCGAAGATCCCTATGTTCGAGCCCTCGGATTCGGACGAGGCGCGCAGAATGGTACATACCGCTTACGAGGTATCCGAAAAATTCGACACCCCCGTTCTCTTCCGCATTTGCACAAGAGCGGCGCATTCGCAAAGCCTTGTGACCGAAGAAGATCGCAGAGAACCTACCACCGTTCCTTACGAGAAAAAGCCCGCAAAATACGTTATGATGCCCGGTTACGCAAAGCTGAAGCATCCCATAGTCGAAGAAAGAACTCTCAAGCTTACCGATTACGCCAACAATTCGGGGATCAACGAGATCAGCGGCACCTCCGGTGAACTTGGAATCATCACCTCGGGAATCTGTTATCAGTACGTCCGCGAGATATTCTCCGAGGATGAGGCAAAGGTCCTCAAGATCGGCATGCACAATCCTCTGCCCACCGAGCTTATCAAGGATTTTGCAGCTTCCGTAAAGAGAGTCGTTATCGTTGAGGAGCTTGACGACATTATCGAAAAGCATTGCAAGGCTCTCGGTCTTGAAGTCGAGGGACGAAATCTCTTCTCCCCCATCGGTGAGTATTCGCAGCAGACCGTCGCAAAGGCGTTCGGCAAGGCTCTGCCCGAGGCTCACGCGCCCGAGGCTCTGCCCGCGCGTCCTCCCGTTATGTGCTCGGGATGCCCGCACAGAGGTCTGTTCTACGTTATTTCAAAGATGAAGCTGACGGTTCTCGGCGACATCGGATGCTACACGCTCGGCGCGCAGAAGCCGCTTGACGCGCTTGATTCGGTGCTCTGTATGGGTGCGTCGGTTTCGGGACTTCACGGTTTTGTCAAGTCCACTCCCGGTGCTGAAAAGAAAACTGTTGCCGTTATCGGTGACTCGACCTTTATGCATTCGGGTATGACCGGACTTTGCAACATTGCATACAACGGCACCAATTCCACCGTTCTTATTCTCGACAACTCGATCACGGGTATGACGGGTCATCAGCAGAACCCGACAACCGGCTTTAACCTTCGCGGCGAACCTGCGGCGAAGATCGACCTTGAGGCGCTCTGCCGCGCCCTCGGCATCAACCGAGTGCGCGTTATCGATCCTTACAACCTTGACGAGTGCAAGACGGCTCTGACAGAGGAGCTTGCGGCTGACGAGCCTTCCGTCATCATCTCGCGCCGTCCCTGCGTACTGCTGAAGTCGGTCAAGACTCCGCCTCCAATGCATGTTGACAGCGACAAATGCCGTTCCTGCCGCCGCTGCATGGGTCTCGGATGCCCTTCGCTATCCTTCAAGGACGGCAAGGCTGTGATCGATCAGACACTCTGCACGGGCTGCGGCGTTTGTGCTCAGCTTTGTGCATTTGACGCTATTAAGGAGGGTAACTGATATGAAGAGTACGAATATTATGATAGTCGGAGTCGGCGGTCAGGGCACACTCCTTGCCAGCAAGCTCCTTGGAAAGATACTCATCGGTCTCGGTTATGACGTCAAAGTTTCCGAGCTTCACGGCATGAGCCAGCGAGGCGGAAGCGTTACCACTTACGTCAAGTACGGCGAGAAGGTATATTCGCCCGTTATTGAAAGCGGTGAGGCCGACTACATCGTTTCCTTCGAAAAGCTTGAGGCGGCTCGATGGGCACATTGCCTTAAAACGGGCGGCAAGCTCATCACCAACACGCAGGAGATCTCGCCCATGCCCGTAACCTCGGGAGCTGCTGAGTATCCCACCGATATTCTCGACACCCTTGCAGCACGCGGAGTTGATATTGATGCTTTCGATGCACTCACCCCCGCACTTGAAGCAGGTTCGCAGAAGGCGGTCAATATCGTTCTGATGGGCAGACTTGCACGCCATCTGGGAATTGACGATGAGCTTTGGCTTGATGCGATCAAAACAAGCGTTGCACCGAAATTCGTGGAGATGAATCTCAAGGCTTTTGAGGCAGGATATAACGGATAAATGAAAATTTATAGGGAGTCGAATTTCGGCTCCCTTTTTATATAAAAATATAAATTAGTATTGACAAATACTCTCAAAAGTGGTATGATTATTTTGTCAGATGACAATCCAATTAAAAAGGAGAAATGTTATGAAAAAAATCATTTCGATCGCACTCTCGCTTCTCTTCATCATTGCAGCAATTCTTCCCCTTACTTCCGCAAGCGCTGCAGATAACAGCATCCTCGACCTTACTCCCGACGGTGAGATCGTATTCGTTCCCGACTTCAACGGCACAGTAGGCATTTACGAGCCCGGTCTGCTTTCCGGAACTCCCCAGGTTGACGTTGACCCCACCAACTCAAACACCATCACCGTACAGACTACCAAAGACAAGAGCGCTTCCTACTGGGGTGGATTCATTGAGACACTTCCCCTCAATGAAAGAACTTGTTACACCATCTACTACACCGTTTCTCGTACCGGCAACCATTCCGTCGGCGTTTACGCTGACTCGGTTTACGGCGCATACGGTTATCCCAACAAGATCAAGCTTATGAACAAGGGTAGCTCGCTCTCCGGTCACGATTACGTTCAGTTCTCCGCCGTCAGTGACACTATCTATTCTACCACTGACACGCCTTCTGTGCAGGAATTTGCACTTGAGGTTAACGGCGTAAACTGCACTACCGCTATCTATGTTAAGGACAACACCGGCAAGTATCTCCTCGTTGACCAGGGTCTCGAAGGACAGATTCCCTACTTTATGGCAGACGTTCTTGGTCTCTTCTTCTACTCCTACTATGCAAATCATATAGTAACCATCAGCGATTGCTACGTCGTTAAGGGACTTTCCTTCGGCGAGGTAGTTTACCCCGAGACCACCGAGGCTCCCGAGACCACCAAGGCTCCCGAAACCACAGCCGTTCCCGAGACTGATGCTCCCACCGAAGCTCAGCCCGAGGCTACAAAGGCTCCCGCAGTTGAACCCAAGCCCGAAGAGCCCAAGAAGTCCGGATGCGGCGCAGTCATCTCAGGCTCCGCGATCATCGGGGCAGCAATTCTTGCAGTTCCCGTATTCGTTCGCAGAAAGAGGAAGTAATATATACTATATGCAATAAGCCGATCCACAAGGATCGGCTTATTGCATATAGCGGACTTAGGCAGTAACAAAAGTTATTCTTATTTAATCTTGTTCTTTATTTCAGCAATCCGCATTTTTGTTTTCTTATCAGTCAAGTGTTTTCCAATAAGCTCCAGCTTACTTACATCCCAGTGATGCCAATGAATTGTATGATCCAGTGATTTTTCCAAATACGGTAAAGCTTCTTCATACTTTTCTTCCATCAACAAATGCATATATCTCGCGCGATCACGGGTGTATTGTCCGCTTGCAGAGAAATGCATCAATTCCGCATCGGCTTTTTCGGATTCGCCCGCTCGATAATAAATCTCATACATCAAACAATGTGAAGAATGTATATCTTCCGGATTATCACGCAGTTTTTCAGCAATTTTTTCGGCGGTGCATACTATCTCTTTCTTCTTGTTGTCGTTCAATTCCATTGAACAAGAAGAAAGCCATTCGAGTGAAAGATTAAGAAGTGATCTCAAAAGCTCTATCGAATCGGGATTAGATTTTAGCAAGGAATACAATTTTCCGTATCTCTCGCCATAATTCTCGATCTTCTCCTTATCGCAATTCCACAGTGAATTAATGCTTTTTATTTCCGAACTCAATTCTTCTTTACTTTTCTTTGCGTTCCCGAGAAGGGCATCGGTTGTAATGCTGAAAAGATCAGCTATTGGAACAAGAAGGGATATATCGGGATTCCCCGCACCCGTTTCCCACTTGCTGACCGCTTGGGTGGTAACAAGCAATTTTTCCGCCACTTCCTGCTGAGTGAATCCCATACTTTTTCTGTATTTTTTGAATGTTTGAGCGAATGTCATAACAGTACCTCCATTAATATCATTCAGCGCTGTGGTTACATTATATCACATCTGAATATTATTGTCAAACAACGCATTTTCCGATAAAAAACAACCGATAGTTGAAAACGTGCTGAGACATTAAGAAATACGAGGAAGCTACGAGTTATTCATTACGAGCTGCAAATATTATTATAAATCAACATAATATTACGCTCTCTCACACGGGTCGTCAGACCCGGCTGTTCGCCGCAAGGCGAACTATGTCATCCTGAGGGTAGCGAAGCGAAGCCGAAGAACCTCGGCGTAGCCGGGCTGACTATGAGGTCTGCTGTGAATTATATCAATGTGCATTATTGGGGATAATATTGATACAATTCAAATCAAAATCCATAATTGACCCGCTGCGCGAGGTCCTTCGACTCCGCTCCGCTACGCTCAGGATGACAGCGTAATATAATTGTTGCTAAAAATGTAATTCTTATCTCGTAATGAAATTTATACGGATATGGATAAATTATAACGGTGCTGCCTCAATGAAGCAGCACCGTTCATATTGTAAACCTCCAAGGCTTTATTCGGTCCTTTTCGTCTGCGTAGTCAATGCCAATGCGGGGGGATGTGTATATTTCATCGGGGACATATCCGTCGTCCTCGAGCCAGATTTCGTCCGAGAAGACAACGTCGGAGCCGTTATGCTTGCGTTCGATCGTAAGCTTCTTGGTCAGCTTGCCGGGGCCGTTTGCGGTTTCGATGCCTCGGATGAGCACCGCCTGCGGGTCGCCCTTTGCGCCAGTGACGATATTGAGCATATTGTGCATACCGTAGCAGAGGTAAACGTAAACCGTGCCGCCCTTGTCCCACATCACCGAAGTACGCGGAGTTTTGCCCTTCGAAGCGTGGCAGGCGGTGTCGTCCTCGCCGCGGTAGGCTTCGGTTTCGGTGATTCGGTATTTCACCACTTCCCCACTCTCGCTACGTCTGCAAAGCAACTTACCGAGAAGTGCGGGTGCGACATCGAGGACGTCAGCGGTATAAAAATCTCTTCCGAGTCTTTTTGATTTATTCTTTTGTGCCTGATTTGCCTCGCGGCGGGCGGCAAAGAAGGAATCAAGAAGCTCTTTGCATTCCTTTTCGAGTACTCCGCGCTCGATAACGGTTTTGCATCCGAGAGGATAATCGAGGAGCAAGAAAAGTCCTCCGAGAGCTCCCATTTTTGTGTCGGATGCACCGAAAACAACTCGGTCAAGTCTTGCGTTGACTATCGCGCCCGCGCACATTGGACAGGGCTCAAGGGTCACGTAAAGCTCGCATCCCGTAAGACGCCAACCGCCAAGTTTAGCACAAGCGTCGTTGATAGCAATTATCTCGGCGTGCGCAGAGGCGCCACCTCCGCTCTCGCGGCGATTCTGACCTCTGCCGATGATCTCTCCGTTTTTGACAACGACAGCGCCAACGGGGATCTCACCCGCTTCGCGTGCCGCTTCTGCCAGGCGGAGGGCTTCATTCATAAAAACAATATCTTTTTCCGTCATATCATTGCATAAGAGGGATCATCAGCGCGTAGAAAACGAGGATTCCCGCGAGAACGAGCGACACGGCGATATGGACGATCATCACGGGATTGAAAAATCCCTTTGCAAGCTCTCTTTTATCAAGAGTATGCTTTCTTGTAGGCACTGCAGTCTCTGCGGGATGTGTGCGTCTGAGCGTCTTATACAAGAACCAACCGCCCACAGCAAGACCGAAGCAAACAAAAGTCATATCAAGCGCAAAAAGGATCTTGTTTATTGCTTCACTTTGGGCGTTCTGCTCATATACGACCTGCTGGATCACGCTGTAAAAGTTGTTGAAAAGATGGATAAAAGTCGGTGCCCAGATCGAATCGGTCTTGACGTATACCGCGCCAAGAACTATGCCCGCTATAAAGGTATAAAAGAACTGCGCAAAATTGCCGTGCATCAAGGCAAAGAGCAGAGCGGAAAATAGGATTGCGGTATTCTTACCGTAGGGCAAGAGATTCGAAAGGATGCATCCGCGGAAGAGGAATTCCTCACTGAGCGCGGGGACTATCGCGATCGAGATAAATGTCATCAGCACGCGGACGGGAGAGGACAAAGGATCGCTCGCAAACAGCGGTCCGAAATCAATGAAGGACACCATAAAGGAATTGATGTAAGCCGCTCCGACAACGATGCCTATTGCGCCGATGATAACGACCGGAGTATTCGGCTCAAGCTTTACGCCGAGGCGCATGGGCTCGGGGTCGTCATTTCGCGTCATAAACTTAAATATAAACGCGGGGATTAAAAATGATATAAGATACGCGAAAAGCGCAAGGGTTTGCTCGAAGGCGTAAAGTAGATCGGAGGCATTGATCCCCTGCTCGCGCGCGAAGGTGCGAAGCATATGTTCAAAAGCCGGAGCGATGCCGTATGCCACAGTCGAGATCGTCTGCAACAGTATCGTGTTCAAAAGAACCGCGATCGCTATTCTGGTACATAATTTTTTATATTTTATATTCTGCAAAATATCGCCTCATTTCATATCGGATATAATAAAATTATACACCATAGCAAAGCTTTTGTCAAGATAAAATTACAGAGCCGCCAAAGATGGCGGCTCTGTATATGTATTAAAGAATTAGTGAACGATGCAACGCTCGGTGTCCTTATCGAAGATGTGGAGACGGCTCATGTCGAAGGCAACCTTGATGGTATCGCCTGCACGAGAGGTCGAACGGGAGGATACACGCGCGATGAGTCTGGTCTCCTCACCAACGTTGAGGTAGAGGTAGATCTCAGCACCCATAAGCTCGGTTACGTCAACGTAAGCGTCGAGCTGGCTGTCGGGATTGTTAGCAAGCTGGCTGGGCTCGTCGTGGATAGCCTCGGGACGGAGACCTGCAACAACTTCCTGACCGATGTAATCCTTGAGGTCGGGGTTGTTTGCCTTCTCTGCGGGAAGCTTGATGGAGAGGTTCTCGAAGTTGAAGTATACGTCCTCACCCTTCTTCTCGAGCTTACCGTTGATGAAGTTCATCTGAGGTGTGCCGATAAATCCTGCAACGAAGATGTTTACGGGATAGTCGTAGAGGTTCTGAGGAGTGTCAACCTGCTGGATAAGACCGTCCTTCATAACTACGATACGGGTAGCCATGGTCATAGCCTCGACCTGGTCGTGAGTAACGTAGATGAAAGTGGTTCCAACGTTCTGGTGAAGCTTGGTAAGCTCGGTTCTCATCGATGCACGGAGCTTAGCGTCGAGGTTGGAAAGAGGCTCGTCAAGAAGGAATACCTTGGGCTTACGAACGATCGCACGACCAAGAGCAACACGCTGCTTCTGACCACCGGAAAGAGCCTTGGGCTTTCTGTCGAGAAGGTGGGTGATATCGAGGATACGAGCAGCCTCTTCAACGCGGCGCTTGATCTCTTCCTTGGGAGTCTTGTTCAGCTTAAGACCGAATGCCATGTTCTCAAATACGGTCATATGAGGATAAAGAGCGTAGTTCTGGAAAACCATCGCGATCTTTCTATCCTTAGGAGCTACGTCGTTAACGAGCTGGTCGCCGATAAAGAGCTCACCTTCGGTGATCTCCTCAAGACCTGCAACCATTCGAAGAGTGGTGGTCTTACCGCAACCGGAAGGACCTACGAGTACGAGAAACTCCTTGTCCTTGATTTCAAGATTGAAGTCCGAAACAGCTGTAACACCGCCGGGGTACTTCTTATAGATGTGCTTAAGGGATACACTTGCCATTTATAAAATTCCTCCTTGAATTTACGAGCAAACCGAGCACACGGTTTAATCTAATTTTTTCTTTATATATTGTACCAAATTTTCGCGAAAAATGGAAGATGTTTATTACCCAAAATTTCAAGGTCAAATTTGTGCAGTTTGCACAAATTGTGTCTAAATGTTGCGAAATTCGGGCAGTTTATGAATTTTGCGTGACTTTGCGAGGTAAATTAAAATTACCTTTTGAAATTCACTTCTCTTCCTTGAATCGCATTGTAAGCGCGATTCGGTTGCGCTTAGTGTCGACCTCGAGGACCTGAACGCGGACGATATCGCCGACGGAAAGCACCTCGGAGGGATGCTTGATAAACTTATCGCAGATGCGCGAGATGTGAACGAGTCCGTCCTGATGAACGCCGATGTCAACGAAAGCGCCGAAGTCGATAACGTTGCGGACGGTTCCGGTCATGACCATACCGGGCTTGAGCGAGTTGATATCAAGAACGTCATCACGGAGAATGGGGGCATCAAAGCTGTCACGAACGTCGCGGCCGGGCTTTTCAAGCTCTTCAACAATATCGTTGAGAGTGGGCTCGCCGATACCGAGCTCGGCACAGATTTTTGCCTTGCCCTCCTTTGCGACCTTGTTGCCGAGAAGCTTTACGCCGCCCGTACGGATCTCGGATTCATCATAGCCGAACATACCGAGAAGGCCGCGAGCTGCCGCGTAGGATTCGGGGTGGACACCGGTGCAATCAAGAACTTCATCAGAGCCCGAAACGCGGAGGAAGCCCGCGCACTGTTCGAAAGCCTTTGCTCCAAGGCGCGGAACCTTGAGAAGCTCTGCGCGCGATTCAAACTCGCCGTTCTCCTCGCGGTACTTGACGATGTTCTTTGCAACGGGAGTGCTGATGCCCGAAACGTAGGAAAGAAGCGAATAGGATGCGGTGTTGAGGTCGATTCCGACAGAGTTTACGCAGTCCTCGACAACGCCTGTGAGGGCGCCGTCAAGGCGTGCCTGCTTCATATCGTGCTGATACTGACCGACGCCGACTGACTTGGGATCGATCTTGACGAGCTCCGCAAGGGGATCCTGCAGGCGGCGTGCGATCGAGACCGCGGAACGCTGGGTTACATCGAAATCGGGGAATTCCTCGGCTCCGAGCTTTGAAGCGGAGTAAACGGATGCGCCCGCTTCGCTTACCATAATGTATTTACAATCATAACCGCCGTCGCGAAGGAGACCTGCGATGAAGATCTCACTTTCCTTCGATGCAGTGCCGTTACCGATTGCGATAACGTTTACGCCGTACTTGCGGATAAGTCCGGTTACGATCTTTGTGCTCTCTGCAATTCTTTGCTGGGGCTTGGTCGGGAAGATAACGGCGGTGTCAATGACCTTACCCGTGCGGTCTACGACTGCAAGCTTACAGCCTGTACGGTAGCCGGGGTCGAAGCCCATAACGGTCTTGCCGCGGAGAGGCGGCTGCATCAGAAGATGCTTAAGGTTGTCCGAGAAGACCTTGATCGCGCCCTCGGATGCGTTGTCGGTGAGATCGTTTCTGATCTCGCGCTCGACGGAGGGAGCGATGAGGCGGTCGTAGCTGTCCTCAACTGCCTCGGCAACGTAAGCCTTTGCGGGGCTTTCATTCTGCTTGATGAACTTGCGGTAAAGATAGGTCTTGACTATATCGTTGGTCAGCTCGAGGGTGACCTTGAGGAAGCCCTCCTTCTCTCCTCTGTTGATAGCGAGGATGCGGTGGGGGAGAATCTTCTTGACCTTCTCGTTGAAGTCATAATACTGCGCGTAGACCGAATCCTCTTCCTTTGCGGCTTTGGAAACGATCGCGCCGTGCTCCATTGTGAGAGTACGAACCGATTTACGGCAGGATGCGTTATCCGAAACATTCTCGGCGATGATGTCCTTTGCGCCTGCGAGAGCTGCGGCTACATCGGGAACACCCTTTTCCTCGTCGATATATTCCGCGGCGATCTCTTCGAGAGGCTTTTCGTAGCTTTCTCTCTGCTCGAAAATGAGGTCTGCGAGAGGCTCGAGTCCGCGCTCGCGTGCGACGGATGCACGCGTCTTTCTGTGGGGACGGTAGGGGCGGTAGATATCGTCGATCTCGGTGATCGTCTGTGCCGCGTCGATTGCGGCAACGAGCTCTTCGGTGAGCTTGCCCTGAGCGTCGATAAGGTTCTTTACCTCCTCGCGGCGCTTTGCGATTCCGCGAAGATAGGTGAGTCTGTCAAAAAGGTCACGAAGAATGGTATCGTCAAGCGAGCCCGTCACTTCTTTACGGTAACGCGCGATAAAGGGAATGGTGTTTCCCTCGTCGATAAGCTCGACGGTCTTGACTACCTGTTCTTCCTTCAGGTTAAATTCCTCTGCAAGGATCTGTTCGATTGTCATTTATGTTCTCCTAATAATAATATCCTTTTACTTTGCGGCTTCGGCGAGAAGCGCGATCTCATCCTCGGTCAGATAGCGCCATTCTCCGCGCCCAAGTGAGGGGTCGAGCCGCAGCGGACCGAAGCTGATTCTTTCAAGATACATAATCTTGTTGCCGACGGCGCCAAACATCTGCTTTATCTGGTGGTACTTGCCCTCGTGGATAGTTATCACACCCTCAAATTCGCTTTCTGCGTTGATTTCGCAGGGCTTTGTGAGATAGCCTCCCTCGATATGTACGCCCTCACAGAGGCGTTTCTCGTCGCTCTGTGAAAGGGGTGACTCACAGCGGTATCTGTATGATTTCGGAACGTGACGTGCGGGGGCAAGAAGTCTGTGCGACATCTCTCCGTCGTCGGTCAGTATCATCATACCGAGCGTGTATTTATCAAGTCTTCCGCAAGGGTGGACGCGCGCGCCGTCAGCGGGCAAAAGCAGGTCTGTGACGACGGGAGCGTTCTTATCCTCCGTCGCGCTGACGTAGCCTTCGGGCTTGTTGAGCATAATGTAGATATGCTCGCGATAATTGACGCTTTTGCCACAGTAAACCACTGAGTCACGTTCGGGATCTACCTGAAGCGACGGCGTTTTCGCGGGGATACCGTTTACAGTCACTCTGCCGCCGCGCACTGCCTTTGAGATCTCGCTGCGGCTGGCAAGTCCCGCGTTTGCTATTAACTTGTCGAGTCGCATAGGATCCTCCGGATGGCAATGCCGTCAACTTGTCAGTTGCCGTCATTGCAGTGATATATTTCGCCGATGGCGAAATGTGATATTTTGCTGTGCAAAGTGATATTCGCGCTTCGCACGAGTGATATATTTCGCTTTCAGCGAAATGTTAAGGTAGAAATTTGCCGTGGGCAAATTTCATTTTAATTGAGTTTACGGATTGAAAGCAATGATCACAGCGCAACCGAATATGAGCACGCCGAGTCCGAATGAGATCCAGAAATCACGGCGGGCGTAATAGTCCTTCATAAAACCACCTCCGCGGTTATTATGTACCCGTTGCGCTAACTTTATTATTATACCACAAAATATGGAATTTGTAAAGAACTTTTTGACGAAAAAAGACGTTCGCGCGGAACGTCTTTCGATTTATTCAGCATATTTTTCGTAGTCCATGGGATACCAAAGCGACTCGCCGGTTTCGGGGTTGAAGCGATAGATTCCGAGAGGCGAACTGCAATAGAATTCATCTTCATAAAGAACGATCGATGTAATTTGCACCATATACCGAAAACTCTCTTCTTCAACAACCGTTTCAAGGGTTCCGTCATAATTCAATCTGTATATTCCGCAGTCGGTGGCAAGATATATGCATTCTTCCTCTTTGCAATTCAAATAAGCAGTGCAATCTCCGCCGAGAGATGCGATCTCGTTGAATTCGAGTCTATAATTATATCCCGAAGCGTCGTGGACAGGTTCAAATCTATATATGAGTGTGTCAACATCATAATCATTCAACATACAAAATGTATCAAGAATTACAAATGCATAATCAGCGTGTCTGTCGGGTCTGATGATAAAACGGCAGTTATATTCAGACAGTACTGTTTCCTTCAAGCTCGGAGTTCTATCCTCGGGATATATCGATTCTTCATAAAGACACCATCTGACCCATCCGCTGAACTCGCCAAGATCCGTACCAAGAAGATAACCGTCGCTGAACATAGCATATTGCGCATAAGGAATATCCGCTTCTTCATTGCTTACAAAAAGTTTACCGTTTTCAATGGATAGCTTACAACTGTAATTATGCCATTCAGAAGTCACCAAAATAAAATCCGAACCCCGATATTTGTCAAACTCCCCCGGCAACATTTTCGTCAGCTTCGGATAATCTTTAGAGGTGACTTCTATTGTATTTGGCAAGGAGCATGATGAGGCGGTAAGTAAAGAAAGAATTAATAAGATAGCTATGACCGTTTTCTTCATTTGTGCGCTCCTTTATGATGTAATTTTGTTTTTACAATTATTACTTTCAAATTTATTTTATCACAAATACCAACGTCTGTCAACGACTTTTTTCCCATTTCATCTTGACAATCCCCTAAAAATATGAGATAATAATACGAATAAAAAAATAAACATTCAAGGAGATCACACTATGAGCTTTGAATACAAATTTCACAAGTCCCAAGAGGTTCTGCATTTCGGCTGCGAAAAGCCGCGTGCTTATTTCGTTCCTTATCACAGCGAGGCATCGGCGCTGACCGACAACCGTGCATCAAGTGCGCGATTCTTCTCGCTTTGCGGCGATTGGGATTTCAAATTCTATCCCGTTCCCTCGATGATCGAGGATTTCACTGCCGAAGGCTTCTGCACCTGCGGATTCGACAAGATGACCGTTCCGCGCTCCTGGCAGACCGTTCTCGGCAAGGGATACGACACACCCAACTACACCAACGTAAACTATCCCTACCCCGTTGACCCTCCCCACGTTCCCGATGCGAATCCTTCGGCTCTTTACGCTCGCAGTTTTGAACTGACCGAGGATTATCTTTCGGGCAAGGATATCTACATCAACTTCGAGGGCGTTGACTCCTGCTTCTATCTTTACGTCAACGACGAGTTCGTAGGATACAGCCAGGTCAGCCATATGACCAGCGAATTCAAGATCACGGATAAGCTCCACGCAGGCAAGAATACCATCAAGGTTCTCGTTTTCAAGTGGTGCGACGGCTCGTACCTCGAGGATCAGGACAAATTCCGCTATTCCGGCATCTTCCGCGAGGTATATCTCCTTGCGCGTGATGCTGCTCACATTTCCGACCTTTACTGCCGTCAGAGCATCAATGCAAAATATACTCAGGCTGTTCTCAAGGTCGAGGCAGAGCTTACCGGCAAGGCACAGATCGACTACAAGCTTCTCGATCCCAAGGGATGTGAGGAAAGCGGCGGATCGATCGTTCTTGACGGAAGCGGAGCGTTCGAAATGCTCGTTGCCAATCCCAAGCTCTGGAGCGACGAGGCTCCCGAGCTCTATACTCTCGTTATCAAGTGCGGAGAGGAATACATCGTTCAGTTCATCGGATTCCGCACCATTGAGATCAAGAACCGCATCTTCTACATCAACGGTCAGAAGGTCAAGGTTCACGGTGCCAACCGTCACGACAGCCATCCCATCCTCGGCTCGGCTACTCCCACCGATCATATGCTTGAGGATCTTTACATTCTCAAGCGCTACAACTTCAATATGATCCGCACCAGCCACTACCCCAATGATCCCCGCTTCTATACCCTTTGCGACAAGCTCGGCTTCTTCGTTTGCGACGAGACCGACTACGAAACTCACGGTATGCAGAGAATCGGCGACTGGGACTTCTTCTCCCGTGAAGAGGCTTGGACAGAATCGCTCCTCGACCGCGTTCAGCGTATGTTCGAGCGCGACAAGAACCATCCCTCGATCATTATGTGGTCTCTCGGCAACGAATCGGGTGTCGGCGAGAATCAGGAAAAGATGTCGAATTACATCAAGTCCCGTATGCCCGGCGCTATAGTTCATTGTGAGGATGCGTCCAGAAGACTTTGGAATCCCAATTCCAAGCCCGGTGCGATCAAGGATGCGGGCAAGTATACCGGTCATTTTGAGCTTGATTGGTACGATGTCTCCAGCCGCATGTACCCCTCCTTTGCTGAGATGAAGGAATATCTCACCGATAAGAAATATACCAAGCCCTATTTCCTTTGCGAATACTGCCACGCTATGGGTCTCGGCCCCGGCGACCTCAAGCAGTATTGGGATCTCATTTATGCAAACGACCACTTCTTCGGCGGTTGCGTTTGGGAGATGATCGACCACTCGGTTGCGACCGGCGACGACATCTACCGCGACCCCCACTACGTTTACGGCGGCGATTTCGGCGATTTCCCGCACGACGGCAACTTCTGCGTTGACGGTCTTGTTTATCCCGACCGCCGTCCTCACACCGGTATCAAGGAGCACAAGGCTGTTCTCAAGCCCTTCGTTATCAGCGAAGTTTCGACAGACGGCACTTTCCGCATCAAGAGCCGCCGCTATTACACTTCTCTCGAAGATCTTTATCTCTATTGGTCGGTTGAGTGCGACGGCAAGATCGTCCGCGACGGCGTGATCTCCGAGCTCAAGGTTGCTCCTCAGCGTTCGAGAAAGTACAAGATCGATCTTGAAGGACTCAAGCTCGAAGGTATCTGCACGCTCAACTTCTCGGTACGTCAGATCAAGTCCACTCCTTGGGCTGAGGCAGGATTTGAGGTAGGCTTCCATCAGGAAGAGCTCGCGGCTGCTCCCAGAGCGTGCGTTGACGCGGCTGCAAAGACTGCTCCCGTAAATGTTTGCGATAATGACAAGGCTATCTTTGTCAAGGTCGGCGAGACCTCCTACAAGATCTGCAAGAGCTGCGGTCTTGTTGCATCCATCAAGGACAATGGCAAGGAGATGATCTCTTCTCCCATCAAGCCCACCGTATTCCGCGCTCCCACCGACAACGACCGCCGTATCAAGAACGATTGGTTCAACAACGGATTCGACCGTACAGACGTCAAGTGCTATTCCGTTGCAGCTGAAAGTGCTGACGCAAACGGTGCAGTTATCAAGGCTTCGCTCTCGCTCGGTGCAAAGCTTCACGCTCCCACCGCAAAGATCGAGGCTACTTACAAGATCGACGCATCCGGCGAGCTTTCGGTCGCTATGGACGTTAAGGTCGCCCAGAACCTTCCCGCACTTCCCCGCTTCGGTGTTCAATTCTATATGCCCGAGGGCAGCGAAAAGCTCGAATACTTCGGCAGAGGCCCCGGCGAAAGCTACATTGACCTTCGCAACTCCACCTACCTTGGCAGATTCAGCGAGAGAGTTGTCGACCACTTCGAGCACTACGTCCGTCCTCAGGAGAATATGGCGCACGCAGATACCGAATGGGTCGCTGTAACTAACGAGAGCCGCCACGGTCTGCTCTGCCTCTCCGACGGCAAGGCGCTCTCCTTCAACTGCTCGCACTTCACGCCCCATATGCTTGCATCGACAGCACACGATTACGAGCTCGTTCCGCTGAAAGAGACCGTAGTAAACATAGATTACAGACACACCGGCATCGGCTCGAACTCCTGCGGTCCCGCGCTCCTTCCCGAATTCAGATTCGACGAGAAGGAATTCACCTTCAAGTTCCGCATCACCCCTGCAGTAATGGGCAATGTCGATCCTTTTGCCAAACTCAAATAATCAAGGAAAACAGTGATGAAAAAAAGAACCATTGCCATTATAACACTTTTGGCGCTTGCATTCGTTGTTCTTTCAGCCTGTGAGAATCATTACGATTTTGCAGGTAAAACTTATATCTACGAAGGATTGGTCAATGATGCAACATTCACCATCCAGATCAATGATAACGGCAAATTCGTCAGCACCGACAATTCGAGCGGACTTACAGATGAAGGCACTTGGCGCTACAAAGACGGTACGCTTACCTTAACGCTCAAGTACGATGAGGATCTCGAAGGCGTAAACCTTTTCATCATACAGGACGGCAACCTTGTATACGTTGCCGAAGGCTCGGCGGGTTTCTCCGCAGTTACCTTCGATGACGGCGACAGATTCATCTGCATTTCCTGATATAATGCCACCAATCAGCGTTCTTATCAAACCCGCATCGTCGCTTTGCAATATGCGGTGCAAATACTGTTTCTACGCCGATATAACCGACAACCGTGAGGTCAAGTCATACGGTATTATGTCGGAGGAAACGCTTGAAAACCTTATCAAAAAAGCTTTTGAATACGCAAGCAGCTCGGCCACCTTCGCCTTTCAGGGCGGAGAGCCGACCCTTGCGGGGCTTGATTTTTACCGCAAGCTGCTCGAGTTTGAAAAAAAGTATAACGTAAATAAGATTTCTGTTCAGAATGCCATTCAGACCAACGGATACATAATCGACGAGGAATGGGCAAAATTCCTTGCCGACAACAAATTCCTTGTCGGTCTTTCGATGGACGGAACGAAGGAGATTCACGACTCTCTGCGCGTTGATGCGGCGGGAAAGGGGACTTTCTCGCGTGTGCAGAAAACGGCAAGGCTGTTTGAAAAATTCGGTGTCGAATTCAATATTCTCTGCGTTGTCAACAACTTCATCGCGCGCTCGCCGAAGAAGGTTTATGACTCGCTCAAGGGTTATGGATTTATTCAGTTCATTCCTTGCCTTGACACGTTTGACGGTGAAAAGAAGGTCTTTTCTCTGACACCGGAGCGCTACACGGAGTTCCTTAAAGTAACCTTCAACGAATACTACAAGGACTTCTGTGCGGGGCATCCGGTCAGCGTCCGCAACTTCGACAACTACATCGGCATGCTTCTCGGCAGACCGCCCGAAAACTGCGCGATGGCGGGTGTTTGCACCTGCTACACGGTCGTCGAAGGCGACGGAAGCGTTTTCCCCTGCGACTTTTACGTTCTTGACGAATGGAAACTCGGAAACATCAACGACAATTCCTTCGCTGAGCTCATCGCGGGCGAAATGGCAAAGAAATTCGTCGGAGTTTCGACTTACCGCAATGAAGAGTGCAAGGAATGCCGGTGGTATCCCCTATGCCGCGGCGGATGCAGGCGCGAGCGCGAACCGATAATTGACGGCACTCCCTCGCTCAACCGCTTCTGCGAATGCTACAAGAAATTCTTCGACGCTTGCTATCCGAAAATGGAAGAGATAGCGATCAGGCTTCAAAGACAGTACAGATAACAAAACAGCACCCATCTGCGGGTGCTGTTTTGTTATTCGGGCTTATAATTTATAACCGCAATGAACATTTCCTTTGCGCGGGTGTGATTGGTTTCAGAACCCTTTCGGGTAATGGAATTCTTCATTCTCAGGCAAAGGACAGTTTCCTCGGGGATCGCAGCAAAAGCTTCGGCATTTGCCTTGGCGAATTCGGTATCCCAGAACATAACGGCATAGGGGTCTATCGCGTATTCAGGCTTTGCTCCGAGGGTGTCCTCGAGCTTACAGAAAACGCCCTTAGCAATATCGTCATAAAGCCATTTTTCAATAAGGCAGAAAGAATACTCGCCCGTCTGCATCAGGCGGTTGAAGGATGTATATTCCTGCGTATTAATATGCGTATTAATAGGAGCAATGGAGTCATCTTTTTTTCTTCGCTCTTCTCTTTCCTCGATCTGCTCCTTGGAATAGATATTCAGCGCGGCGAATTCGACCTTTTTGGTACCGTCGCCGTCAAAATCGTAGGGCATAACTTCCTCGAATTTGGCAAGGATCTCCTCGTAATTCGGGACGGTTGTGAGATAGGATGAGCCCGCATACATCAGAGTGACGTCATCGGCGACGTTGCCGCACATCTGAATGCACATAATGCATACAAGGAAAACTGCAGCGACAACTGTGACAACCTTCCACTTGTGATAAAACCAAAAGTTATCGAGCTTTTCAAGGAGTCCGCCTTTGATGACTATATCCTCAGCTTGAAGCTTGTCGTCCTCGCGATTGTATTGCGGTTCTTTACCGGGTGCGTATTGTTTCATTTTTACCTCGCTTTCTTGGGGTTGCAGCTCTCGCAGGGAACTCCCGTCTGACAGAGTCCGCAGACTGCGTAGCCGTCGTAGCCGTAGCGTTCGTGATCGAGTTTCTTAATAAAATCGTTGTGGTATTTCATACAAAGTACTTTATCGTGTCCCTTTTCGGTTATTGCACCGGCAGGGCAACGCTTAATACACGCGGTACAGCCGTCCTTTGCCATACAATACTCATTATATTCGGTATAATTCCGCTTTGTGGGTTCGAGCGGAAGATTGACGATGACCGAACCGAATCTGCCCGCTTTGCCTTTTTCGGTTATAAGACCGTCGCAAAGTCCGAATGTGCCAAGACCCGATATGTACGCCGTGTGTCTTTCCGACCAGTTTGATATCTTCACAAATCTCTCGCTTTCACCCCAAGAAAACTCCTCCGAGCACATCGGAGCCACAGCATCAAAACCGAGCGACTTCAGATGCTCCTCGAGAGTCTTTGCAAGGCGGCGGTTACATTCTTCGCCGTGAACACGGTTCATCGTCCATTCATAGGCAGGGCAATCGGAAAGTGCGCGCGTCTTCTCTTTTGTATCATCCGTCTGCGGCAAAAACCAGCTTACGATGCTGATATTCTCGGGATCAAAGGAATGACCAAAAGCCGACTCGAGCCATTCTGCGGGAGTGCGGTAAAAATCAGGATCGATATGATCCTTATAAAAATCATAGAGCGCATCGCTTCCCTTGCTGAAACCGACAATGGGCTCGGCAAAAGCAAACCCCGGCAGCTCCTTCAGATTGTTGTTCTCAAGAATCGCCATGTGCGACTTTATGAAATTTTCGATATAATTATTGTTTATTTCCATATTTACACCACCTTTTTTATGTATTATATCACATTTATATGAATAAATCAAGGCACCTCGGGTGAGGTGCCTTGAAATATTTATTATCAGTCAATGGGTTTCATTGTGGGGAAATAACTATTATCTCTCATATCCCCTCATAACCTCGCATAAGATGTCGCTGTTTTGCTGGATTTTTCAACGATTTTCGCCTTGTCATATCGTGATTTAACTTCTCATAAATGCGCATATCTTTTCGGTTAACTGGGGCACAACTGGGGTAAATCCGGGGTAAAATCATTTTTCTCCAAAGCTCGAAATGTCGCTTGGATCTGCATATAAATTATAGCACAGATATGTTGAAATTGCAATACTAAACAGTAAAAACGGCTAAGATTTCCTAGCCGTTTTTCTATTGTTTTTAGTTTTCTACAACACGCAGAGGTAAAGATGTTGCTTCAATTATAAGAGACAACACCCCTTCTTTTGAAAAGACCTGCTCAAAAGTTGCGTTTTTCCTAAGAATACTTCCGTCTTGATTATATACAGTAAATGTAGATTTTTCAATATTATCGCTACTGTTTTTATTCTTTAAGCATTTCATTTCCTTTCTCCTTTCAGCAAAAATATATTTTAGTCAATCATCACCCAAGATAAATATTACCTTTTACCTTTTCCATTGTGCCCTGTTTGAGTCTTTCTGAAATGTCGGTGTATATCGCCATACTCGTTTCAATATCGGCATGTCCCATAATTTGCTGAAAAATTTTTACAGGGATATTATTATCGTGATATATTGATTCTTCCATCATACGGGTGCAAAAGCTGTGTCTCATCTGATGGTTTGTCATATGTGGGATCATAATAGGTGTGCGTCCCTCTAACTCCGCTTTCCGCTTTTCCTCGTTATTATAATCACGGATGATTCGGGAAATCGCCTGATTCACACTCTTGGGAGAACAAACGCATCCAAAGCGGTTAGTAAAAACCCAATTACTATAACCGTCAATTACAGTATTGGCAGTGCCTCGTTCGTTCTGATACTGCTTTTCTGCAAGAAGCGCTTCTCGGACAGCATCTAGCATTGGTATTTTTCTAATACTATTTTTTGTTTTAGGCATAGACATTACACGATAACCACAATAACCATCCTCCCACTTTCTGTATATTAGTGTGTGATTAACAGAAATTGTATTTTCAATAAAGTCGCAATCGTCCCATCTCAGCCCGGTGCATTCACCTATTCGCATACCGGTTCCAAGTAAAACTATCAGTATATTGACCCATCTCTTGTATTTTTTATCGTTTCTGAAAAAATCAACAAAATTGATTTGCTCATCTACGGTAAACGCCGGTTTTGTGCTATATCTCTTGGATGTCCATTCATTCATATTTCTAACTTCTTTCATTGCAACACTACACGGATTGTTGCGAATAATCTGATCGTCAACAGCCCTTTCAAAAACCGGATTCAAAAGTGTATGGATATTTACAATCGTATTAGGTTTGAAACCTCTTTGGGTGATAAGCTCATTGTAAAACTCTTGAATATGTGTAGAATTAATCTCACTTATTAAACGCCCACCTAATTCATCACGAACAAATCTGTCATACATATATACATAATTTTGTTTTGTGCTCGGTTTCAGGTTTATTTTATTATCCATATAGAGATCAAATCTATTATTCAATGTCGCACTTTTAGCCGCAAAAGTATCTATTTTATCGTGCTTATCACGATCTATTTCCTGTTCCATATCTCGTAAAGGAAGACAATACTGCTTCCCTTTTGGAACCGGATCTGATTGTGTTAATCGCCAGCTATAAATGCTTCTCCGCTTATTGGATAAATCATAATAACGAAACTCGTATCTGCCGTCTTTCTTCTGTTGCTCCCCATCAAATAGGATCCTGCCCTTACTGTCGCGCCTTTTAACGCTGGTTGATAATTCCTTTTTCATACCAATAACCTCCTGGTTCATTATTTCTGCTTGCATATGCTTTTCCTAAACATCCGCAAGATTTTGTATTTCCGCTTACCAAATCAATAGACCTGACTGTAGTAAGTTTTCCGCAATCGCACTTACATCGCCATAGCGCGTGTCTATCAGAAGATGTACCTACCCGCTTCCTGACTACAAGATTTCCAAAGCGCTGTCCTTTAAGATCGATAGCATGTGAGATGTTTTTCAAGCAACCGCAAGACTTTTTATGTCCGCTTTTCAAATCTGTTGTAGAAGCCAATGTCAGTTCTCCGCAATCACATCTGCATTCCCAAACGATAGAACCTTTCTTATTTCGTCCTGCTTCCTGAATAACAGATAATTTACCAAATCTCATATTTATCAAATTGGATTTCATATCAACTACACTCCCTCTTCAACAGCAAAGAACGCTTTCCTTGAGTATATAATCCTGAAAAAGGCTCTTCTTGATTAAGATCTTTGTGCCAATGTGAAGTAAATAATTAGCATTCGGATTGCTTCTGATCAACTTGCGAAGTGTATGTTCACCAATACTGAAAATACCGCACGCTTCCTCAATTGTAATCAAGACCTTAGATTCAATGGTAATTTTCGGTATTTCCGTAGTGTTTCTATTTTTCTTTCCCATAGATAAATCTCCTTTCGTAATAATATTTTTTTATTATTTAATGCACAACCATTCTCCTTTCCTTTGCAATCTGCCAAAAGCGCTATAGAACAACTGAACATATAAATTACTTCAAAAATGATGATAAATAATACTTTTCTCACAAAAAGGGTTGACAATCAATCGCCTTTATGCTATACTATTACCGTGCTATAATTTTAGGCGGCATTTCACACCGCACTATGCAGAGTATGATTTAGCTTAGAGCCCAAACCGAATAAAGCGAACCGTTCTTTTTATATACCACTATTTCTCTGGAATTCAAGGCGGTCGTATTCCGCCTGTACCACTATTATACACCAATTGTTCTTCATTGTCAAGAGTTTTTTGAAAAAAAGTTAAAAAAGAAAGGAAAATATTTTGGGAGAATTGTATGGATATGGGGTAAGTATTAGAAACACCCCGATTGATCTTACGGAAACGGTTGCTTATCAAGAACTTAACTATATCGGATTCTATGGAGATGATGCGGTCATTGACATAGTCAGATCCGACTCATACAACCGTCCTAAACTTATGGAATTGATTAACAAGCTGAACGCAGGCGATAGAATATATATGTATTCAGTGGATGCTCTTTTGACTATAAATCCTGACAAATCTATTAAATATTATTCTGCTGCACTCAAAAAAGGAATTGAACTCGTTATTCATGACTTCTCCGGTGCAGTAATTAAGCTTTCTCCTTATTCTAATGTTCGCTTTGGTAGAAAAAAAGGCGAACCGGTTTTAATTAAATCTAAAAAAAGCACTTCTGAACTTATAAGCTATTTTTCAGATCTTGCTTACAGAGCGAAACCACAGACTAATGCCGGTGGACTAAAATCAAAAATGAGAGCAAATATCAGCGAAGCGTTTAAGAAAATCTATTTTGCATACGAAAGCTATCAAATTGACCAGGCTACTACTCTTTCCTTGTTGAGCGAATACTGCGGAATAGAAAATAAAATCACGTTTTGGCTAATGGCAAGAGATTATGAAACGTCTTGGGAATATATTGATGACTTAGATGAGCAGCCTTTTGAGATTTTTGAACTTCCGAAACGTTGCGGAGGGCTCCCCAGAGAATACGGAGAAATAATCAATTGTGCTAATGAGCTTCCCGACGGATTCTCGTCAGAAAAAGAGCGCATAGAAACTGCGATGAACGAATTAAATATGATCAGTAGCTACAACGTTTTTTGCCGTTGGGACTTGTTGGCTAAAAAAGCGCCCAAACCCCGTAAGCCCGTTTTGATTGATTTTGATATTGATGAGTTTAGAAAAACTTATAAACCATATAAAACTACTTAAAAAGCAGAGCGGATTTTTCCGCTCTCAGCCCACTGACAAAGGGTTCAGGACGAAAGTTCTGAGCCCTTTGTCGTACTTTACAGAAAAACAAAAATATGGTATAATATAGGTGCAAGAAAAAGC
>JAZSOQ010000048.1:0-2911 GCA_045537015.1 Eubacteriales bacterium | reverse complement strand
GGTTACAAGCCTCTCTGTGCTGGAAGAAGATATCGCCGTTTTCAGCGGAGCCGCGAAGAACAGGATGCTCAGGGTTGAGAGATCTCTTTCTGAATGCAGCGATAGCATCCTTGTCAACCATCTCATTGAGGTCCTCGTAGTCCCAAGCCTCGATCTTCTGAATCTCGTGAGAGGTACGGAAGCCGTCGAAGAAGTTGAGAACGGGAACGCGACCCTTGAGGGAAGCAAGGTGAGCAACTGCGCCGAGGTCCATGATCTCCTGCTGGTTGGTCTCAGCAAGCATAGCATAACCGGTCTGACGGCAAGCATAGATATCGGAGTGGTCGCCGAAGATGTTAAGAGCGTGGGAAGCAACTGCTCTTGCCGAAACGTGGATAACGCCGGGAAGGAGCTCGCCCGCGATCTTGTACATATTGGGGATCATCAGAAGAAGTCCCTGAGATGCGGTGTAAGTAGTGGTGAGAGCACCGGAAGCGAGAGAGCCGTGAACAGCACCTGCCGCGCCTGCCTCGGACTGCATCTCGATAACGCTTACGCGCTCGCCGAAGATGTTACGAGCGGGCTTGCCGAGAAGGTTCTTGTCGGTAGCGGACCATGCGTCGGTGGTCTCCGCCATGGGCGAAGAGGGAGTGATGGGGTAGATTGCGGCAACCTCGGTGAACGCGTACGAAACGTGCGCGGCAGCGGTGTTACCGTCCATGGAAATCTTTGTACGTTTGATAGCCATGTAGTTTTTCCTCCGTTTATATTTGTATTTTTTAATTTTTCGCGTGAAAATAGAGGGTCATCCTTTGGACCCACTATATCATATCACTTTTTACCCCAAAAGTAAAGGTCTTTTTGTAAATTTGTATTCAAATTCAAAAAAAAAGTTGCTTTTTCTACATATTAATGGTATAATTGTATATAATAATATTTTACCGGAGGTAACCGTTATGACCGAACCCAAACAGAGAAAAGATATGAATCCCGAATTCATGTGGGATTTTTCGCACATTTACGCAACCAAAGCAGATTGGGAAGCAGCGCTCGTTGACGCTGAAAAAGCTATCGAGATTGCAGCATCCTACAAGGGCAAGCTGACCGCATCGGCAGAGGCACTCGCTGACGGACTTGACGCGATCTACGGCGTTGCGGAAAAATTTGAAAAAGCATACAGCTACGCCTTCCTTCACAAGGAAGCCGACAACTCCGACCCCGAATATCAGGAAATGTCCGCGCGCGCAATGAGCCTTTATGTCAAGTTCAGCACCGCGATCTCCTTCTCCGAGCCCGAAATGCTCTCGGCAGGCAAGGAAACCCTTCTTTCCTATCTTGATTCTTGCGAAAGACTCAGCAAATACCGCTTCACCATCACCGATCTCATCCGCTCCGCAGAGCACGTGCTTGACGAAAAAAGCGAGGCTCTTCTTGCGGGTATGAGCGAGGGTGCAAGCTCGCCGAACGACGCTTACGATATGCTGACCGGCGTTGATATGGAATTTCCGAACGTCATCGGCGAGGACGGCAAGGAGCTTCCCCTGACCGGCGGTAACTTCGGCGTTTACCGCGAAAGCGAGTGCCGCGCTGTCCGTGAGGATGCATTCAACAAGATGTTCGGCACCTACAAGAAGTTCATCAACACCATCGCGGCGACCTACGGCGGCTCGGTCAAGTTCGACTGCTTCCGCGCAAAGGCTCGCGGCTACGCATCGGCTCGCGAGGCGGCTCTCTCGAGTGGAAATGTACCGCTTTCCGTTTACGATAACCTCATCGACGAGATCCACGCGGCTCTGCCGACAATGAAGAAATATCTCGATCTCCGCGCAAAGGTTATGAAGAAGGACAAGGTCGATATGTTCGATCTCTACGTTCCCATGGTCGAGGGCGTTGCAGAGACTCTGCCCTACGAAAACGCCAAGGAGCTCGTCAAGAAGGCTTGCGCGCCCCTCGGCGAGAGATACCAGTCGCTTCTCGACGAGGCGTACAACAACCATTGGATCGACGTTTACGAGAACAAGGGCAAGTCGACGGGCGCGTTCTCCGCGGGCGTTTACGGCGTTCACCCCTACGTAATGCTCAACTACACCGACACCCTTGACGATGCCTTCACCCTCGCGCACGAGCTCGGCCACGCTATGCACTCCTTCTTCTCGAGCGAGGCACAGGATTACGTCAACGCCGACTACCGCATCATGGTTGCCGAGGTTGCATCGACCGTCAACGAGGTCCTTCTTACCAAATACCTCCTGGGGACCGAGACCGACCCCAAAAAGCGCGCATATATCCTCAACCACTTCCTTGAGGGCTTCCGCACCACCGTTCTCCGCCAGACTCTCTTTGCCGAGTTCGAGCGCGAGTCGCACGCTATGTGCGAGGCGGGCAAGCCCCTGACCGCGCAGTCGCTTTCGGCAGTTTACAAGGAGCTCATCTCCAAGTATTACGAGGGCGCCGAGATCAACGACATCATGCAGTATGAATGGGCATACATCCCCCACTTCTACCGCGCATTCTACGTTTATCAGTACGCGACCGGCTTCTCCTCTGCCGTTGCCATCGCAGGCAAGATCGCAGAGGGCGGCGACCCCGCAGACTACCTAAAGTTCCTCACCACCGGCGGCTCCGACTACCCGCTCGAGGAGCTCAAGATCGCCGGCGTAGACCTGACCAAGCCCGAAACCGTCCGCGACGCGATGAAGATCTTTGATGAGACCGTTGATGAGCTGGCGAAGCTGATCTGAAAGTGGACAGTGGTTAGTGGACAGTGGACAGAAATAAGTGGTCAGTGGACAGTGGACAGTGAACAGAAAGACGCGAATGATAATTTGATTTGGCTATTTGCATTCCATTGTGCCGGCATATAATTTAATAAAAAGAAATCGGATATTAAGAAGATTACTTCAAAATATCCGATTTCTTTTGTTTATTTCAG